>NZ_JARESR010000024.1:0-125404 GCF_046028015.1 Paraburkholderia sp. RL17-383-BIF-A
CCGCCCCGAGTTACCCCTACTCAACCTCGCGCTTAGACGCCGAAGCGCCTATGCGGGTTCAAGTGTCGCATTCGTATCCCTAATGCGACGACATAACAGGCGGCGAATTAATCACCACCCCGAACCCCGAGAGAATTCTATTTCTCTTGCGCCAAGAACCGCTGGGCAAGTCGCACCCAGTATGTCGAACCGATCGGCAATAACTCGTCGTTGAAGTCATAGCTCGCGTTATGCAGCATGCACGGACCCGCGCCGTGGCCCGAATCCCGGTGGCCACCGTCGCCATTGCCCAAAAATGCGTAGCAGCCCGGCTTGGCGAGCAACATGAAGGAAAAATCTTCCGCGCCCATCGTCGGTTCGACCGCATCGTCGACGTTTTCCGCGCCGACAATTTCCTTCATGACCGTCGCCGCAAAGCGAGCCTCTTCGCGACTGTTGACCGTGGGCGGATAGTTTCGGTGGAATTGAATGTCGACGGAGCAGTCGTAGGCTTCGGCCGTGCTCTCTGCGATCTTGCGCATGCGCGCCTCGATAAGATCGAGAGTTTCTGTTGTAAAAGTCCTCACCGTGTCTGCGATCCACGCAGTGTTCGGGACGACATTGACGGCGTCGCCGGCGTGAATCTGTGTGATTGACAGCACTCCGGTGTCGAGCGGCTTCTTATTTCGCGTGATGATGCTCTGCAGTCCATTCGCCATCTGTACCGCTGTGAAAACAGGATCGCGACCGTTGTGCGGCATAGCCGCGTGCGAGCCTACGCCCGTGATTTCAATACGAAATTCGTTACTCGAAGCCATGATCGGGCCTTCGGTTACACCGAACTGACCCGCCCTCATGCCCGGCCAGTTATGGATCCCGAACACCGCGTCGACCGGAAACTTTACGAACAGGCCGTCGTCGATCATGGCCTGCGCGCCGGCGCCGCCCTCCTCGGCGGGCTGGAAGATGAACACGATCGTGCCATCAAATTCGCCATGTTTGACCAGGTGCCGCGCAGCACCGAGCAGCATCGCGGTATGCCCATCATGACCGCAGGCGTGCATTTTTCCATCGTTTTTCGACCGATGGTCGAAGCTGTTCAGTTCCTGAATCGGCAGCGCATCCATATCGGCGCGCAAACCAATGGAGCGTGAGCCGTTGCCGCGTTTCAGTACACCGACCACGCCGGTTTTGCCCAATCCTCTATGCGTTTCGATACCCCACGATTCGAGCGTTCGCGCGACCAGATCTGCCGTTGCGGTCTCCTCGTAACGCAGTTCCGGATGGGCGTGGATCGTTCGTCGGAGAGTCTGGATTTCGCCGTGAGCGGCCTGGATTTCTGGGATAAGTTTCATGATGGAGTGATGATGCGTGTGTGCTTTGGCTTGCGTGGAATCGCTCGGGGCCACATTGGTCCGGGCACGGTGATAATCGATTCTACGCCGAAGGCCTTTTTGGCGGCACGGTGCAAGTCGACAGGCAATTGACGTAATAGAATCCCGCATTGCTCTACTGCTCCCTCGAACGGACCGCCGATGAATGCTCCGACTGAACACGCTCGCGTCGTCTGCCCGCACGACTGCCCCGACACCTGTGCGATGCGCGTGACGGTCGAGGCCGGTCGCGCGATCAAGGTCTTCGCGGATCCCGAGCACCCTCCTACGCAAGGTGCGCTATGCACGAAGGTCAGCCGCTATGCGGAGCGCGTGCATCATCCGCAGAGATTGACGACACCCATGAAGCGTGTCGGCCGTAAGGGCGAAGGCCACTTTGAGCCGATCAGCTGGGACGAGGCGTTCCAACTCGCTGCTCGCCGCCTCTCGGAGATTGCAGGCCGCGCGCCGGAAGCGATCCTCCCGTACAGCTACGCCGGCACGATGGGGCTGGTTCAGGGGGACAGCATTGCGCAGCGGTTCTTCCACAAGCTCGGCGCATCGCAACTGGATCGCACGATTTGCGCGGCCGCCGGCGCGGCCGGGCTGAAGTACACCTATGGCGCGAGCCTTGGCATGCTCACCGAGTTTTTTGACGAGAGCGAAGTCATCCTGATCTGGGGTTCGAATCCCATCGCGTCGAACCTACATTTCTGGACACGCGCCCAGCAGGCCAAGCGTCGCGGTGCACGGCTGATCGCGATCGATCCATACCGCTCCCTGACGGCTGAAAAATGCCATCAGCACATTGCCCTGAAACCCGGTACCGACGGCGCATTGGCGCTCGGCATGATCAATGTGTTGATTACGGAAAATCTGCTCGATCACGAATACATCGCGGCCTATACGTTAGGCTTCGACCAACTTAAGGCCCGTGCGCTCAGCTACCCGCCATCGCGTGTTGCCGACATCTGCGGTATTGATGCGAGCGTGATCGTCGATCTTGCGCGACTGTACGGCGGCACGAAAAAAGCTGCGATTCGCATGAACTACGGCCTGCAACGGGTACGTGGCGGCGGTAACGCCGTGCGCGCGATCGCCTGCCTGCCGTCGCTCACGGGTGCGTGGCGGGAGCGAGCGGGCGGTGCGTTGCTGTCGTCGGGTGGGTGGGCGCCGGTTGACTCACATGCGTTGCAGCGGCCGGATCTGATGCCGGGTTGGCCGACCAGGGCGAGCCGCGTCATCAATATGAACGCAATCGGCGACGCGTTGCTGCACAAGGGCGACGCGGCATTCGGCCCGAAAATCGAATCTATCGTCGTCTACAATTCGAACCCCGTGGCGGTCGCGCCAGATTCCGAGCGGGTCGCCGCAGGTTTCGCGCGCGAAGATCTGTTCACAATCGTCCTCGAACATTTCCAGACCGACACTGCCGACTACGCCGATCTGCTGCTCCCCGCGACGACCCAACTCGAGCACCTCGACGTCCACAAGTCCTACGGCCATACACACGTAATGGTCAACCTGCCGGCGATCGCCCCGGTCGGCCAAGCGGTTCCGAACACAGAGATTTTCCGCGGCATCGCGCGTCATATGGGGCTCGAGGAGCCGGCGCTATTCGAGAGCGACGAGACCGTTGCACAGGCGGCGTTCAGCTGGCAAGACAGAACGCTCGAAGGCGTCGACTGGGAGAGCCTGAAGAAGACTGGCTGGGCCAGGCTGAACCTGCCCGATGCGCCGTTTGCCGAGGGTGGCTTCCGAACACCGTCCGGCAAATGCGAGTTCTACAGCGAGCGCCTCGCCCAGCAGGGACTCGACCCGCTGCCCGACTATCTGCCGCCCCACGAATCCGCCGACGGCGCACCTGAACTTGCCGCCCGATATCCGCTGGCCATGATCTCTCCGCCGGCCCGCAACTTCCTGAACAGCACGTTCGTGAACGTCGAAAGCCTGCGTTCCACCGAAGGCGAACCGCATCTCGACATGCATCCGGCCGACGCGCAATCGCGAGAGATCGTCGATGGCGATCAAGTGCGTATTTTTAACGATCGCGGCTCGATGCAGGCGCGCGTCCGCGTTACCGATAAGGCACGCGAGGGACTCGTGGTCGGCCTGTCGATCTGGTGGAAGAAACTTGCGCCGGACGGCCGCAATGCCAATCAGGTCACCAGCCAGGCGCTCACCGATCTGGGCGGATCGGCAACTTTCTACGACTGCCTGGTCGAAGTCGAGCGCGTCTGAATCACGCTCAATCATCCCGCGATGCTCGCGTTTTGGAGGTTCGAGGTTGCAGTCTAACCCGGCCGCTTTTCGCGATTAACACCCAGGTGCCCATGCTACGATGCGTTTTTAGCACGACCATTCGAAAATAAAAGGAGGAGACGCTGCATGGACAAAATCTGGCTGAAATCTTATCCACCCGGCGTTCCCGCAGAGATTGACCCGACCCGCTATTCGTCGCTCGGAGAACTGCTGGAAGAAGCCTTCCGCGAACACCGCGCGAAACCGGCGTTCGTCTGCATGGACAAGACGATCAGCTATGGCGAGCTCGACGCGCTTTCGCGCAAGCTGGCAGCCTGGTTCCAGTCGAAGGGCCTTGCCCGCGGTACGCGCATCGCGATCATGATGCCGAACGTGCTGCAATATCCGGTGGCGATTGCCGCTATCCTGCGTGCGGGCTACGTGGTCGTGAACGTGAACCCGCTTTATACCCCACGCGAATTGGAGCATCAGCTCAAGGACAGCGGCGCGGAAGCGATCATTCTGCTCGAGAACTTCGCAGTCACGCTGCAGGCGATCGTACGCAACACAGCGGTCAAGCATGTCGTCGTGGCGGCGATGGGCGATCTGATGGGGATCAAGGGCACGCTTGTGAACTTCGTCGTGCGCAAGGTGAAGAAGATGGTGCCGGCATGGAGTCTGCCAGGTCACGTCAAATTCAATACTGCGATCGCGGAAGGCGGACGCCAGAATTTCAATCCGGTGCAGCAAGGCCCGAACGATGTCGCGTTTCTCCAATACACGGGCGGCACGACAGGCGTGGCCAAGGGCGCGACGCTACTGCATCGGAATCTGATTGCCAATGTGCTGCAGTCGGAGATCTGGCTCGATCCGGTTCGCGCGAATCGTACGGACATCGATCAGTTCATTACCGTCGTTGCATTGCCGCTGTATCACGTATTTGCGCTGACGGTTTGCGGGTTGCTGACCATCCGTACCGGCGGCCTCGGCGTGCTGATTCCGAATCCGCGCGACATTCCGGGCATGATCAAGGCGCTCGAAGGGTATGCGATCACGACAATTCCCGCCGTCAACACGCTGTATAACGCGATGTTGAATAGCCCGGATTTCCATAAGCTCGATTTTTCGAAGCTGATCGCCGCGAACGGTGGCGGAATGGCGGTGCAGGAGGCCGTTGCCAAGCGCTGGTACGAGCATACGCACACCCCGATCATCGAAGGATACGGGTTGTCGGAAACGTCGCCGTGCGTGACCTGCAATCCGGTGACCGTCACCGAATACAGCGGGACAATTGGCTTGCCGCTGCCGTCGACGGAAATCTCGATTCGTGACGACGAAGGCAACGAAGTGCCGCTCGGCCAGCCGGGCGAAATCTGCATCCGCGGTCCGCAGGTCATGGCGGGTTACTGGAACCGGTCCGACGAAACGGCGAAAGTGATGACGTCGGATGGCTTCTTCAAATCGGGCGATGTCGGCCTGATGAACGAACGTGGCTTCGTCAAGATCGTCGACCGTAAGAAGGACATGATTCTCGTGTCGGGTTTCAACGTCTATCCGAACGAAATCGAAGACGTCGTGGCGAAACTGCCGGGTGTGTTCGAAGTCGCTGCGGTCGGTGTACCGGATCAGCATTCCGGCGAAGCGGTGAAGCTGTTTGTCGTGAAGAAGGACCAGGCGCTCACCGACGCCGACATCTTCGCGTACTGCAAGCAGCAGTTGACTGGCTACAAGCGACCTAAGATCGTCGAGTTCCGTACTGAATTGCCGAAGAGCAATGTCGGTAAGATTCTGCGCCGGGAGTTGCGCGACGGGCGAGCATAGGCCAGCAGAATCGGGCGCTAATCACGTACGAAGCAGGCACGAAGTGGTGCATTAGCGAAAAAAAGCAAAAGCCCGGCAGAGGAAAGTTTGCCGGGCTTTTTTCCGTTTATGCCACCGCCGTCACCATTTAAAGCCGGCCAATCGGCGATGCGCCGCAAGCCATAAAAAAAGGCGCCCGAAGGCGCCTTTGAGGCAAACTGCTTTATTACGACTTATTAGAACTTGTGGCGGATACCGACGCGAGCTGCGAGTTGGTTCTGGTTCGACGAACCCGACAGGCCGTTGATGCCTGCCGTTGCGTCGACCGTAGCGCCTGCTGCGTTGACCGTGTCGCCCAGAGCGTGTTGGTACACACCGATCACGTACACGTCCGTGCGCTTGGACAGGAAGTAGTCCACGCCGATCGCGCCTTGGTGGTACTGAGCACGCGAGTTGCCGTTGATTTCCGCGCCGCGGGTGTAGTCATACGCTGCGCCGACCAACAATGCCGGGGTCAACTGATACTTGAAGTTCAGTTCCGCGTTGTTGAACGTAGCCGACTGGCCCTTGAACGGCGATGCGAACGAAGCGCCCAGGTTGCCGAAGCGGATGTTCGAGTACGTCACGCCGACCGTTGCTGCGCCGAACGTGTATGCGCCGCCTGCACCGATGACCTGGTACGTGTTAGCCGATGCGAAGCCAGCGTAGACCGGCGAGCTCACAGCAGCGGCCGGTGCTGCAGCCGTACCGCCGTTGTTGAACAGGCCACCCGAAGCTGCCGGGCTGCGTGCGTTCAAGTAACCAACGCCGAGAACGAGGGGACCGTTGTTGTAGCCAGCGCCCAACGACCAGATCTGGTTCGACGTGACGTTGCCAGCAACGCCGCCGAAGCTGTACGTGCCGCCGAACTTCAGGCCACCGTAGTCAACGCTCGTGTACTTGACCGTGTTGTTCGTGCGGTATGCGTTGTTGAAGTTGTCGATGTCGCCCGGGTGAGCAGCGATGTAGCCGCCCCACTGGTCGCCGGCTTCCAGCGGACCAACGTAGTCGACGACGGAGTCGTACTGACGACCCAGCGTGACCGTACCGAATTGGCTCGACAGGCCGACGTAAGCTTGACGACCGAACATCAGGCCGCCTTGACCCAGCTTGCCGTTGTTCACGTCAAAGCCGTTTTCCAACACGAAGATTGCCTTCAGACCGCCGCCCAGATCTTCCGTGCCACGCAGGCCGAAACGCGAGCCTTGCATAACGCCGCTGGACAGGTTGTACAGGTGCTTGCCACCCGAGTTGGTGTTGATGTTGAAGCCTTCGTCAATGATACCGTACAGGGTCACGCTGCTCTGAGCATGTGCGACGCCTGCGAATGCGCCCAGTGCTGCGAGAGCGAGAAGCGACTTTTTCATCGAATGATCTCCAAGGATTACGAATCTTTTGTACAAGGCAGAATATTTATCTAGCGTTGAGGCCTTGCTTGTCCAACTTCGCGAGAAGTTGCACGTAATGTAACAAAAGGCCTACATGGGACAAAGAAAAAGGAGCGGGACAGGAAGCCTCCTGTTTCGTTTACGCAACATGGTCTAAAATCAGAAATTAGCTGCCGGATTCACCCGGTTTGAAGCTTTTCGCGAAGCCTGTTTTGCGCCGTAAAGCCTTATGGCGCGGACCAGTTGGATCGATGAGGCGGCTGTTGAACGAGGGAGCGCGGAATGTTTCTGGATGAGTTGATTAGCGAGTTTGATCGGGGTTTACGCTCAATGACCGGTGTGTCGCGAATGAGTCGCCCGCTGCCGGTTCCGCACGAATCCGCGGTGACGGATGCTGCGCCCGAACTCTCGCCGGCCGAGCGTGCACACTCGGCTGGATTGATGCGCGTGAACCACGTCGGCGAGGTATGCGCCCAGGCGCTCTATCAGGCACAGAAACTTGCGACCAAGTCTCCTTCGTTGCGTGTCGTGTTCAATCGCGCGGCGATCGAGGAGGAGGATCATCTCGCTTGGACTTCCAGGCGGCTCGAAGCGCTCGATTCGCGTCCCAGTCTGCTGAACCCGCTGTGGTATGCCGGCGCGCTGGCAATCGGGCTCGCGGCAGGGCGCATGGGCGACCGTGTCAGCCTCGGCTTCATGGCCGAAACCGAGCGTCAGGTGGAGCAGCATCTCGATAGCCATCTGGAACAACTGCCGGCAGCCGACCGGGAGTCGCGCGCGATCGTCGAGCAGATGCGCGTGGACGAGGTGGAGCATGGCAAGGCCGCAATGGACGCCGGCGGGGTCGAGTTGCCATTCCCCGCGCGCGCACTGATGCGCGCCGTGTCGAAAGTCATGACGCGCACTGCCTATTACATATAAGTTCGAGTCCTCTATTTACGTACCTCCCGAAAGTGGACCGGCGCATCGCGCGCCGTCCACCTGAAGTACCCGGCAACGCCATCCCACACTGCCCGATCCCGCTTGACGATCTCTTTCATTCCGCGCCTTTCCCTCGGACTTTTCACGTATCACCTTCACAAGTTGCACTAGCTCATTCATTTATAACGGTTTTCCGTTTTTATGTCCGACGTGAAGGAGTCGCGCTAAGTCCTTGTTCTAACAAACAAAATTCGTCGGAAAACCGTGTATCTCCCTTGACCCCTGTTTAGCGTTCCTCTAAAGTGGGAGACAGTGTGAGAAAGTGTATTTTTGTGTGATCTCACAGGCGGTTTCGGGTAGATTTTCACGAATCGGGCAGCGGGCGCAAACGCGCCACAGGGGAGAGCGAAGTGTTCCAAGGGGCGTCGGCGCTGACGCTCGATGCGAAAGGGCGGATGTCTATTCCCTCTCGGTATCGGGATGCGCTGCAAACACAGGCAGAGGGCCGGGTGACGATCACCAAGCACCCGGACGGCTGCCTGTTGCTCTTTCCGCGCCCGGAGTGGGAAATCTTTCGCGACAAGGTCGACAAGCTGCCCATGAACGCGACCTGGTGGAAGCGCATTTTTCTCGGCAATGCAATGGACGTCGATATGGACGGCGCAGGGCGCGTGCTCGTGTCGCCGGAATTGCGCACGGCCGGCGGTTTGGAAAAAGAAGTGACCTTGCTCGGCATGGGTCGTCACTTCGAGTTATGGGATGCACAAACTTATGCCGCGAAGGAACAGGCGGCAATGGCAGAGGGCATGCCCGACGCCCTGAAAGATTTCACGTTCTGATCGCGGTTTACTTATATGGCGCCTGCGATGGGAAATGAATTGCAGCATCGCACGGTGTTGCTGGAAGAAGCGGTTCAAGCGCTGGTCACACGCGCGGACGGCGTGTATGTGGACGGCACGTTCGGGCGCGGTGGTCATAGTCGGCTGGTGTTGGAGAAGCTGGGTGAGTCGGGGCGTCTGATCGCTTTCGACAAAGACCCGCTCGCCATCGCCACGGCCCAGCAGATCACGGATCCGCGCTTTGGCATCGTGCACGAGAGTTTTGCTTCACTGCGCACCGCGATTGCGGAGCGCGGCGTAGGACGGGTGTCGGGCGTTTTGCTGGATCTGGGCGTGTCGTCGCCGCAAGTCGACGATCCGGAGCGGGGCTTCAGCTTCCGCGCCGACGGCCCGCTCGATATGCGGATGGACCCGACGCGCGGCGAATCGGCTGCTGACTGGCTGGCGCGGGCCACGGTGCAGGAATTGACGGAGGTGATACGAGATTATGGGGAAGAACGGTTTGCTTTTCAGATTGCAAAGGCGCTTGTTGCTCGCCGGGCAGAGTCCGACCGTCTTGGGCCTCTCGTCAGCACGGGCGAGCTTGCCCAAATCGTGGCTAACGTCGTCAAAACCCGTGAGAAGGGCAAGGATCCGGCAACCCGCACCTTTCAAGCTATACGGATTCACATCAATCAAGAGCTTGCGGAGCTGCAAGTCGTTTTAGAAGCAGCGTTGTCGCTGTTGGAGCAAGGGGGGCGGCTGGTGGTCATCAGCTTTCATTCGCTCGAGGATCGGATCGTCAAGCGATTCATGCAGGCGCACGCCAGTACGCCTGCGGTGGATCGCCGTCTGCCGATTCGCGCAGTCGATCTGCCGAGCCCTCCGCTCAAGATCATCGGCCGCGTGTTCGCGAGCGACGCTGAAGTCGCCGCGAACCCGCGCGCCCGTTCTGCCGTGATGCGCGTGGCGGAGCGGATCGCACCATGAACCGCCTCAATATCTTCCTGCTGATGATCGTGATGGGCTGCGCCTTGTCTGTCGTCAACGCGACCAATCAGCAGCGTCAGATCTTTATCCAGTTGCAGCGCGCTCAATCGCAGGAGCGCCAGCTGCAGCAGGACTATTCGCAACTTCAATATCAGCAGAGCGCGTTGTCGAAAACGTCGCGCATCGAGCAGATCGCCACTGATTCCCTGAAGATGCAATCGGTTACGACCGGCCGTACCCAGTACCTCACGCTCGATCCGGGCGCGGCAAAGGCTGAAGATGCGCCGATCCCGACTTCCGGCCCGGCCTCGGCGCCGGTGGCGACCCGTCGCGGAGGCGTGCGATGAAAAAATCGTCGGCTCGCAAGAGCGTGGCTTTCTCGGCCAATCCGATCCTGTCGGTGCGCCTGCCAATGTGGCGCTCCAAGCTCGTCGTGTTCATGCTGTTCATGGCGTTCGTCGCGCTCACCGCGCGCGCGTTCTGGATTCAGGGCCCGGGCAACGCGTTCTATCAGAAGCAGGGTGAAATCCGCTATCAGCGCCGCCTCGAATTGCCGGCCACGCGCGGCAAGATTCTCGATCGCAACGGGCTCGTGCTGGCCACGAGTTTGCCGGTGCGCGCGATCTGGGCTATCCCCGAATCGGTGCCGGACGACCTCGGCGCCGACAAGCTGACTTCGCTCGGCAAATTGCTCGGCATGACGAACAAGGAGCTGCGCGCCAAGCTGTCGGAGGACAAAACCTTCGTCTATGTGAAGCGCCAGGTGCCGGTGGACATCGCGGAAAAAGTCACGGCGCTCGACATCCCAGGCATTTACGCGCGCGACGAGTACAAGCGCTTCTATCCGGAAGGCGAGATCACGGCCCACCTGATCGGCTTCACCAATGTGGAAGACGAAGGCCAGGAAGGCGTCGAACTCGGCGACCAGAAGCTGCTCGCCGGCATGTCGGGCAGCCGCCGCGTGATCAAAGACCGCATGGGCCACATCATCGAGGACGTGGACGAGCAGGTCGTGCCGCACAACGGCCAGGACGTGGATCTTTCGATCGACAGCAAGATTCAGTACATCGCTTATACGAACCTGAAGGCGGCCGTCGAAAAATTCAAGGCGAAGGCCGGCGCGGCGATGGTGATCGACGTGCGTACCGGTGAAGTGCTGGCGCTCGTGAATTACCCCACGTACAACCCGAACGACCGTTCCCACCTGACCGGCGACCAGTTGCGCAATCGCATCCTGACCGACACGTTCGAGCCCGGCTCGATCATGAAGCCGTTCACCGTCTCGCTCGCGCTCGATCTGCACCGCGTCACGCCGACTACACTGGTTGATACAGGTGGCGGCCGTTTCGTGCTCGACGGTGCGCCGATTACCGACGACAGCGCGTTCGGCGTGCTGACGGTGGGCGGCGTGATCCAGAAGTCGAGCAACATCGGCGCGACGAAGATCGCCATGCAGCTCAAGCCCGAAGAGATGTGGAACATGTACACCAGCATCGGTCTCGGCCAGGCGCCGAAGGTCGGCTTCCCGGGCGCGGCGGCGGGCCGTCTGCGTCCGTGGAAGGGCTGGCGCCGTATCGAACAGGCGACCATGTCGTATGGCTACGGTCTGTCGGTGTCGCTGTTCCAGTTGGGCCGCGCTTACACCGCGATTGCGCACGACGGCGAAATCATGCCGGTATCGATCTTCCGCACGCCTGGCGATCAACCCGCCACCGGCCCGCAAATCTTTGCGCCGACCACGGCACGCGAAGTGCGCGCCATGCTCGAAACCGTCACCGCGCCGGGCGGTACGTCGCCGGATGCGGCGGTGCCGGGCTATCGCGTCGGCGGCAAGAGCGGTACGGCGTACAAGCACGGCGCGCACGGCTACGACCACTCCAAGTATCGCGCGTCGTTCGTCGGCATGGCGCCGATGCCGAATCCGCGCATCGTCGTGGCCGTTTCGGTCGACGAGCCGACGGCGGGAAGCCACTTCGGTGGTCAGGTGTCGGGTCCGGTGTTCTCGGCGATCGTCGGCGATACGTTGCGTTCGTTGAATGTGCCGCCGGACATGCCGGTCAAGCAAATGGTGGTGTCCGACGACTTGGCCCCGGCCGCGCCGGGCGCGCCCGCCACGCCAGCCACGGCCAAGAAACTTTCCACCAGCGCCGGCGCCAAGAAGATGACGATTTCCGCGAACGCGAAAAGCCACCCGGGAGTCGTGCGATGAGCGCGCTGCGCGAGAAGCATCCCGAGCAGCGGCAAATCGCCGACGCCCTCACCTGGCTGCACGCTCACGTGCAGCCAGGCGCGCATCTGCACGCCGACACGCGCTCGCTCGCGGCCGGCGACGCGTTTTTCGCCTACGCAGTGGACGGCGCGGACAACCGCCCGTTCATCTCGGGTGCGATCGAACGTGGCGCCGCCGCCGTGCTGGTTCAGCCCGAGGGTTTTAGCGGTGCGATCGATCCGTCGAACACGCTCGCTGTGCCGGCGTTGAACGAACTCGCCGGTTCGATCGCAAGCGGCTGGTACGACGATCCGAGCGACAGCATGCTGACGGTCGGCGTCACCGGCACGAACGGCAAGACGTCGTGCAGCCAGTGGATCTCGGCGGCGTTGACCGCGCTCGGCACGCGTTGCGCGATCATCGGCACGCTTGGCACGGGTCTGCCCGGCCAACTGGTGCACACCGGCTTTACGACGCCCGACGCACCGCAACTGCAACGCAGCCTCGCGCAGTTGCGCGACGCGGGCGCGCAGGCGGTCGCCATGGAGGTGTCATCGCACGCGCTGCACCAGGGGCGCGTGAACGGCACGGCGTTCGACATCGCCGTGTTCACGAATCTCACGCAAGACCATCTCGACTACCACGGCACGTTCGAAGCCTACGAAGCCGCGAAGGCCCGCCTCTTCGCCTGGCCGGAACTGCGCGCGGCCGTGATCAATCGCGACGACGCGGCCGGCCGCCGTTTGCTCGCCAGCACGCAAGGCCACGCGCGCACGATCGCCTACGGGTTGGGCGACCTGCAAAAAGACGCACCGCAAGCCGACGCATTGCTGCTCGCATCGAATGTGCGCGCAACCGCAACGGGCACCGCGTTCCATCTGAGCACTTCTGACTGGGGCAATGCCGAAGTCGAAGTGCAGACGCTCGGCGCGTTCAACGTGAGCAATCTGCTCGGCGTGCTGGGCGCGTTGCTCGCCGCCGACGTGCCTTTCGAAGCCGCACTGGCCGAACTGGCGAAGCTCGAATCGGTGAACGGCCGCATGCAGCGTTTGGGTGGCCGCTTGCAGAACGACGAGCCGCTCGTCGTGATCGATTACGCGCACACGCCGGATGCGCTGGAAAAAACCCTCGAAGCGCTGCGCCCGATGGCAACCGCACGCGGCGGCGAACTGATCTGCATGTTCGGCTGCGGCGGCGACCGCGACGCGACCAAGCGTCCGCTGATGGGCGCGATCGCCGAGAAGATCGCCGACGGCGTGGTCGTGACCAGCGACAACCCGCGCAGCGAAGATCCGCAATCGATCATCGAGCAGATCGCGGCGGGTATGAAGGACGCGTCGAAGGCGCGCCGTATCGAGGACCGCGCAAGCGCGATCCTGCAAGCGATCCGCAGCGCCGCGCGCGAAGACGTCATCGTGCTGGCCGGCAAGGGGCACGAAGCAACACAGGAAATCATGGGTAAGAAACGCGCTTTCTCCGATCAGGATCACGCTCGCCTCGCGCTGGCCGCGCGCGCGACGCATGCACGCGGAGGTGGCGAATGAGCATGTTTTCGCTGCGTGAAGCCGCCGCGCTGATCCCGGGCGCGACCGTGCTCGGCGACGAGACGGTTGCGTTCGAACGCGTTTGTACCGACAGCCGCAGCGCCGGCCCCGGCGACCTGTTCGTCGCGATCAAGGGCGATCGTTTCGACGCGCACGACTTCCTGCCGGAGGTCGCCGCGCGCAACGTGACGGCCGTGCTCGTCACGCGTACACCGCAAGACTGGAGTGTGCCGGCGCTCAAAGTCACGGACACGCGCGTGGGTCTCGGCGCGCTCGCGCGCGGTTGGCGCCGCCAGTTCAGCATGCCGCTCGTCGCGGTGACGGGCAGCAACGGCAAGACCACGGTCAAGGAAATGATCGCGTCGATCTTCGCCGCCGCGGTCGGTGCCGAAGCGCGACTTGCCACTGCGGGCAACTTCAACAACGACATCGGCTTGCCGCTCACGCTGTTCCGTCTGCACGCCGCGCATCAGCTGGCTGTGGTCGAACTCGGCATGAACCATCCGGGCGAAACCTCGGAGCTCGCGAAAATCGCCGAGCCGACGGTCGCGGTGGTGAACAACGCGCAGCGCGAGCATCAGGAATTCATGGCGACGGTGGAAGCGGTCGCGCTCGAACACGCGAGCGTGATTCACGCGTTGTCGCCGGCAGGCGTCGCGGTGTTCCCGGCCGACGACGCCTACGCGAGCATCTGGCGCGTGGCCGCAACCGGCAATCGCATCATGGACTTCGTGCTGAATTCCGCCGAGCGCATCACCGAAGCCGCAGTGAAGGGCACGTTCGACGGCAACGTGTTGAGCATCAACACGCCGGAAGGCCAAATCGAAGTCACGCTGCAAGTGCTCGGCAACCACAACGCGCACAACGCGCTGGCCGCAACGTCGGCCGCGTTGGCTGCGGGCGTTTCGCTCGACGCGATCAAGCGCGGTCTCGAATCGTTCGGCGCCGTGAAGGGCCGCCTGCAGGTGAAGCAAGCCGTCCTCGGCACGCTCGCCGGCGCGACCGTGATCGACGACACCTACAACGCCAATCCCGATTCGATGCGCGCCGCGATCGACGTGCTCGCCTCCCGCGCCGCGCCGCGCGTGCTGGTGATGGGCGACATGGGCGAAGTCGGCGACAACGGTCCGGCGTTTCACCGCGAAATCGGCGCTTACGCCAAGGAACGCGGTATCGACGCGCTATACGCCATGGGCGACGCCTCGCGCGACGCCTGCACCGCGTACGGCGCGAGCGCGCATCACGTCGCCGATATCGGCACGCTGGTCGCGCAATTGCAGCAGGCCGGTTTCGGTCCTGCCGCAACGCTTCTCGTGAAAGGCTCGCGCTTCATGCAGATGGAGCGCGTGGTGGACGCCGTAACGAGTCCACAACCCAACGCAGCGGGCAGTACGCCCGCGGCACATTGAAATAGAAGGACCGAAGCATGCTACTGGCGCTGGCGCAATGGCTGCAGAATGACGCAAGCTTCTTGCGCGTGTTCAGTTATCTGACTTTCCGTGCGGTGATGGCGACCATCACCGCGCTGCTGATCGGGCTCGTCTGCGGCCCGGCGGTGATTCGCAAGCTGACCGCCATGAAGGTCGGTCAGGCCGTTCGTAAAGACGGTCCGCAAACTCACCTCGTGAAATCCGGCACGCCGACCATGGGCGGTGTGCTGATTCTGCTCGGCATCGCCGTGGCCACGTTGCTGTGGGCCGACCTGACCAACCGCTTCATCTGGATCGTGATGCTGGTCACGTTCGGTTTCGGTGTGATCGGCTGGGTCGACGATTACCGCAAGGTGGTCTACAAGGATCCGCGCGGCATGTCGTCGCGCGAAAAGTATTTCTGGCAGTCGGTGATCGGACTGTTCGCTGCCGTGTATCTCGCATTCAGTGTGTCCGAAGCGAGCAATGTGCGCGTGTTCGACCTGTTCATGGCGTGGGTGAGGAGCGGCCTCTCGATGGGCCTGCCTCCCCACGCCGACCTGATGCTGCCGTTCGTCAAATCGATCAGCTATCCGCTCGGCGTGTGGGGCTTCATCGTGTTGACGTATCTGGTGATCGTCGGCGCGAGCAACGCGGTCAACCTCACCGACGGTCTCGACGGGCTCGTGATCATGCCCGTCGTGCTGGTCGGCGCGTCGCTCGGCGTGTTCGCGTATGTGATGGGCAGCTCGGTCTATTCGAAATACCTGCTGTTTCCGCATATCGCCGGCGCGGGCGAATTGCTGATTTTCTGTTCGGCAATGGGTGGGGCAGGGCTCGCGTTCCTCTGGTTCAACACGCACCCGGCGCAGATGTTCATGGGCGACGTCGGCGCGCTCGCGCTCGGCGGCGCGCTCGGCACGGTCGCGGTGATCGTGCGTCAGGAAATCGTGCTCTTCATCATGGGCGGCATTTTCGTCGCGGAGACGCTCTCCGTGATGTTGCAGGTCACGTGGTTCAAATTCACGAAGCGCCGTTTCGGTGAAGGGCGGCGTCTCTTCAAGATGGCGCCGCTGCATCACCATTTCGAATTGTCGGGTTGGAAGGAAACGCAGGTGGTCGTGCGCTTCTGGATCATCACCCTGATGTTGTGTCTCTTTGGTTTGTCCACGCTCAAACTGCGTTAAGCAGCAGGTCATTAAGGAAGCAGGCGATGTTCGGCGAGAAGTTTCGGGATCGGCAAAAGCCGATGGTGCTCGTGCTGGGACTGGGTGAATCCGGTCTCGCTATGGCGCGCTGGTGCGCGCGGCACGGCTGTCGGCTGCGAGTGGCCGATACGCGCGAGGTGCCGCCGAACCTGCACGCGCTGGAAGCGCACGGCATCGACGCCGCATTCGTCGGCGGCCCGTTTTCGCCGGCACTGCTCGAAGGTATCGAACTGGTCGCCATCAGCCCGGGTTTGTCGCCGCTTGCCGCCGATCTGTTGCCGCTAATCTCGGCGGCGCGCGAGCAGGGCATCCCCGTGTGGGGCGAACTCGAATTCTTCTCCCAGGCACTGAAGTCGCTCGGCGAAAGCGGCTATGCGCCGAAAGTGATCGCCATCACCGGCACCAACGGCAAGACCACGACCACGAGCCTCACCGGCCTGCTGTGCGAACGCGCGGGCAAGAAGGTCGCGGTGGCGGGCAATATCAGCCCGGCGCTGCTCGACAAGCTAACGGAAGCGATCGATAACACCGCGTTGCCGGATGTGTGGGTGCTGGAGCTGTCGAGCTTCCAGCTCGAAACCGCGCACACGTTTACGCCCGACGCGGCGGTCGTGCTGAACATCACCCAGGATCACCTCGACTGGCACGGCGGGCTCGATGCATACGCTGCCGCGAAGGGCCGCATCTTTGGTACACAAACCGTGCGCGTGTTGAATCGCGACGACTCGCGCGTCATGAAGCTCGCGCCTTCGGAAGACAGCGAAGCCGAGGTGGTCACGTTCGGCGTCACCGAGCCGAAGAACGACGGCGACTACGGCTTGCTGCGCGACAACGGCATGATCTGGCTCGTCGAAGCGCATGACCGCGACGCGAGCGACGAACCGGTGCCGAAGCGCCGCCGCAAGAACGAAGTCGTGACGCCGCCGAACATCGCGCTCAAGCGCCTGATGCCGGCCGACGCCTTGCGCATTCGCGGCTTGCACAACGCCGCCAATGCGCTCGCCGCTTACGCGCTCGCGCGTGCGGTCGGCCTGCCGGGCGCGCCGCTGCTGCACGGTCTGCGCGAATATCACGGCGAACCGCATCGCGTGGAATTGATCGCGTCGATCGACGGTATCGACTATGTGGACGACAGCAAGGGCACCAACGTCGGCGCGACGGTCGCCGCGCTCGACGGTCTCGCGCAGCGCATCGTGCTGATCGCCGGCGGTGACGGCAAGGGGCAGGATTTCGAACCGCTCGCCGCGCCGGTCATGCGCTGGTGCCGCGCGGTGATGCTGATCGGCCGCGACGCGCCGCAAATCCGCGCCGCGCTGGCAGACACCGGCATTGCCATAACGGACCACGCCACGCTCGAAGAAGCGACCCGCGCCGCAACCGCGCTCGCGGAACCGGGCGACGCCGTGCTGCTCTCGCCGGCTTGCGCGAGCTTCGACATGTTCAAGGGTTACGCGCATCGCGCCGCGGTGTTCCGCAGCACGGTGGAGGACATCGCGGCCGAACGGGGGACGATGATATGAGCTGGTCGGAACGTTTCGGTTCACGTCAGGCCGCCACCGGCGACGCGGGTGCTTCGGGCGCTTCGGCTCGCGCCGGCGGCCGCTCGGGCGGCAGTGGTCTTGCGAGCGCCGTCAACGGCGTGCGTCCGCTGCGCTCGCGCATGCTCGACTACGATCACTCGCTGCTGTGGGTGGTCGTCGCGCTGCTCGGTCTCGGCGTGGTGATGGTGTATTCGGCGTCCATCGCCATGCCCGATTCGCCGAAGTACGCGTCGTATCGCGACTACGCGTTCCTCGTGCGCCAGATCATCTTCGTGGTGATGGGCGCGGTGGTCGGCATTGTGTCGTTCCGCATTCCGATCGCAACGTGGGACAAGTACGCGCCCAAGCTGTTTCTGATTTCGCTGGTCGCGCTGGTGATCGTGCTGATCCCGCACGTCGGCAAGGGCGTGAACGGCGCGCGCCGCTGGATTCCGCTCGGCATCACGAACATGCAGCCTTCGGAAATCATGAAGCTCGCGGTGGCGATCTACGCGGCGAATTACACCGTGCGCAAGCAGGAATACATGCACAGCTTTGCCAAAGGCTTTTTGCCGATGGCAGTCGCCGTGGGCCTCGTCGGTGCGTTGCTGCTGCTCGAGCCGGACATGGGCGCGTTCATGGTGATCGCGGCGACCGCGATGGGTCTGCTGTTTCTCGGCGGCGTGAACGGCAAGCTGTTCGGTGGTCTGGTGGCGACCGCGGTCGGTACATTCAGCCTGCTGGTGTGGGCGTCGCCGTGGCGTCGCGAGCGGATTTTCGCGTACCTCGATCCGTGGGACGACCGTTACGCGCAGGGCAAGGCTTATCAATTGACGCACTCGCTGATCGCGTTCGGGCGCGGCGAGTGGTTCGGCGTGGGACTCGGCGGCAGCGTCGAGAAGCTCAACTATCTGCCGGAAGCGCATACCGACTTCATCCTCGCGGTGATCGGCGAGGAACTGGGTTTTGTCGGCGTGCTGGTCGTGATCCTGATGTTCTACTGGATCGTGCGCCGTTCGTTCGAGATCGGCCGTCAGGCGCTCGCGCTCGACCGCACGTTCGCGGGTCTGGTGGCGAAGGGCATCGGCATCTGGTTCGGCGCGCAGACCTTCATCAACATGGGCGTGAACCTCGGCTTGCTGCCGACCAAAGGTCTCACGTTGCCACTCGTCAGTTACGGCGGCTCGGGCATTTTGCTGAACTGTGTGGCTGTCGCCGTGCTGATGCGTGTCGATTACGAGAACCGGGTGCTGATGCGCGGAGGGAAGGTATGACCGCTCTGCCGCAACGCACGCTGATGGTGATGGCCGGTGGCACCGGGGGACACGTGTTCCCGGGGCTCGCGGTCGCTCATCTGATGCAGGCGTGGGGCTGGAAGGTCGTATGGCTCGGCAATCCCGCGGGCATGGAAGCAACGCTGGTGCCGAAGCACGGCATCCCGATGGAATACGTGCGCTTTGGCGGCCTGCGCGGCAAGGGCCTGAAAACCAAGCTGATGCTGCCGCTGAATCTGCTGCGCGCATGTTCGCAAAGCTTGAGCGTGCTGCGCCGCGTGAAGCCGGACGTCGTGCTCGGCATGGGCGGCTACATCACGTTTCCGGCCGGCCTGATGACCGCGTTGAGCGGCCGTCCGCTCGTGCTGCATGAACAGAATTCGATTGCCGGTCTCGCGAACAAGGTGCTCGCGAAAGTCGCCAAACGCGTGCTGGTTGCGTTCCCGAATGCACTGCCGCACGGCGAATGGACAGGAAACCCGATTCGTGCGGAACTTGCGCGCGCAATTGCACCCAAAGCACGCTACGCGCAGCGCAGCGGTCCGTTGAATGTGCTGGTGGTGGGCGGCAGTTTGGGTGCGGCGGCATTGAATGAAGTCGTGCCGCGCGCGGTGGCTTTGCTGGCGCCGAACGAGCGTCCGCGCATCGTGCATCAGGCGGGCGCGAAGCACATTGAAGCACTGCGCGAGAACTACGCGGCGGCGGGTCTGCAAGCGGGCGCCGACGTTGAACTCGTGCCGTTCATCGACGACATGACGAGCGCTTACGCAAACGCGGACCTGGTGATTTGCCGCTCGGGCGCGATGACCGTTTCAGAGATTTCGGCTGTAGGCGTGGCGGCGTTCTTCGTGCCGTTCCCGTACGCAGTAGACGATCACCAAACCACTAATG
Organism: Paraburkholderia sp. RL17-383-BIF-A; assembly: GCF_046028015.1. NCBI lineage: Bacteria > Pseudomonadati > Pseudomonadota > Betaproteobacteria > Burkholderiales > Burkholderiaceae > Paraburkholderia > Paraburkholderia sp. RL17-383-BIF-A. The sequence continues at coordinate 19,605 of NZ_JARESR010000024.1, forward strand.
CAGCGTTCCTCGCCGATAACGGCGCGGCGCTGGTCGTGCAGCAACGCGATCTGTCGGCGGAAACCCTCGCTGACTGGTTGCGCAGCCAGACGCGAGAGACCCTCGCGGAAATGGCGGAGCGTTCGCGCTCGCTCGCGAAACCCGACGCCACGGAGCAAGTCGCGCAGATTTGCGCGACCGTGGCGGGTTCGATTTCGGGCGCGAGCCCAGAAGGAAAGCAATGAAACACATCGTCAAACATATTCACTTTGTCGGCATCGGCGGTGTCGGCATGAGCGGCATCGCGGAGGTGCTGGTCAATCTCGGCTATCAGGTGAGCGGCTCGGATCTGTCGAGCAACGCGATCACCGATCGCCTCGCCGCACTCGGCGCGCGGATCGCGATCGGTCACGCGGCGGAGAACATCGAAGGCGCGAATGCAGTGGTCGTTTCCACGGCAGTGCGCAGCGACAACCCGGAAGTGCTGGCCGCGCGTCATCGGCGCATTCCGATCGTGCCGCGCGCGGTGATGCTCGCGGAACTGATGCGCCTGAAGCAGGGCATTGCGATTGCCGGCACGCACGGCAAGACCACGACCACCTCGCTGGTGGCGAGCGTGCTCGCGGCGGGTGGACTCGACCCGACCTTCGTGATCGGCGGCCGGCTGATCAGTGCGGGCGCGAATGCGCGCCTGGGCACGGGCGACTTCATCGTCGCGGAAGCCGACGAGTCGGATGCGTCGTTCCTGAATCTGTTCCCGGTAATCGAAGTCATCACGAACATCGACGCCGATCACATGGACACCTACGGCCACGACTTCGCGCGGCTCAAGCAGGCGTTCATCGAGTTCACGCACCGTCTGCCGTTCTACGGCATCGCGGTGCTGTGCGTCGACGATCCGAACGTGAAGGAGATCCTGCCGTTCGTGTCGAAGCCGATCATCCGCTACGGCTTCGCGCCGGATGCGCAGGTGCGCGCGGTCAATGTGGAAGCGCTCGGCGGCAAGATGCATTTCACCGCAATGCGTGAAGATGCCGCGCCGCTCGACATCGTGTTGAACCTGCCGGGCGAGCACAACGTGCAGAACGCTTTGGCCGCAATTGCAATTGCGACTGAACTTGAAGTGAAAGATGCCGATATCCAGCGAGCGCTGGCGGATTTTAACGGCGTGGGCCGACGCTTCCAGCGCTATGGCGAAGTGCCGGTTTTCACCGAAGGCAAAGCGTCGGGCGCCTACACGCTGGTGGACGACTATGGTCATCACCCGGTCGAAATGGCGGCCACGGTGGCGGCGGCGCGCGGCGCATTTCCGGGCCGGCGTCTGGTGCTGGCGTTCCAGCCGCACCGCTTCACGCGCACGCGTGACTGCTTCGAGGATTTTGTGAAAGTGCTGTCGACCGTCGACGCGCTCGTGCTGACCGAAGTCTATTCGGCCGGCGAGTCGCCGATCGTCGCCGCGGACGGCCGTGCTCTCGCGCGTGCGCTGCGTGTGGCGGGCAAGGTCGAACCGGTGTTTGTCGATACGGTGGACGAAGTGCCGGACGCGCTCTCAGCGATTGTGCGCGACGGCGATGTAGTGATCACGATGGGCGCGGGTTCGATCGGCGGTGTGCCGGGTCGCCTCGCTCAGGAAACGAAGGTGTGAGATGAGCAGTATCGACCCTAAACAATTCGGCAAAGTGGCAGTTTTGCTCGGCGGCAATTCCGCGGAGCGCGAGGTGTCGCTCAATTCCGGGCGTCTCGTGTTGCAAGGTCTGCGCGACGCCGGTATCGACGCGCATCCGTTCGATCCGGCCGAGCGTCCGCTCGCCGCGTTGAAGGAAGAGGGTTTCGTGCGCGCGTTCAACGCGCTGCATGGCGGCTACGGCGAGAACGGCCAGATCCAGGGCGCGCTCGACTTTTACGGCATCAAGTACACGGGCAGCGGCGTGCTCGGCTCGGCGCTCGGTCTGGACAAGTTCCGCACCAAGCTCGTGTGGCAGCAGCTCGGCATTCCGACGCCGCCGTTCGAGGCAGTGCTGCGTGGCGACGACTACGAAGCGCGCGCGAAAGAGATCGTCGCCAAGCTCGGCTTGCCGCTTTTCGTGAAGCCGGCGAGCGAAGGTTCGAGCGTCGCGGTGATCAAGGTGAAGAGCGCCGACGCGCTGCCGGCCGCGCTGCTCGAAGCGGTCAAGTTCGACAAGATCGTGGTGGTCGAAAAGAGCATCGAGGGCGGCGGCGAATACACCGCGTGCATTGCCGGCAATCTCGATCTGCCGGTGATCCGCATCGTGCCGGCCGGCGAGTTTTACGACTACCACGCGAAGTACATCGCGAACGACACGCAGTATCTGATCCCGTGCGGTCTGGCGGCGAACGAGGAAGCGCATCTGAAGGTGCTGGCGCGCCGCGCCTTCGACGTACTCGGCTGCACCGACTGGGGCCGCGCGGATTTCATGCTCGACGCCGACGGCAAGCCGTATTTCCTCGAAGTGAACACGGCGCCCGGCATGACCGATCACTCGCTGCCGCCGAAAGCGGCGCGCGCAGTGGGCATCGGCTATCAGGAACTGGTTGTCGGCGTGTTGGCGCTGACGCTTAAGGACTAACCGGGGCGACCCGAAAGCAATTCCATGTGGAACAACGTTCGCCAGCTCAATTTCGCCGCCAACGCATTGCATGTGTTGCTGGTGCTCGTGCTGCTGGCGGCAGGCGGTTACTGGCTGATCCAGCGCCCGAATTTCGCGCTGCGTGAAATCCAGATTGACGGCGATACCGAGCACATCAATTCGCCGACGGTGCGCGCGGGTGTCGTGGGTCGGTTGAAGGGCAACTTTTTTACGGTGGACCTCGACGTGGCGCGTCAGGCGTTCGAGCAGATGCCGTGGGTGCGTCATGCGAGCGTGCGGCGTGTCTGGCCGAATGCGCTGGCTGTCACGCTCGAGGAGTACAAACCGCTGGGGACGTGGGGCAGCGATCAGCTGGTGAGCGTGGACGGCGAGTTGTTCACGGCGAATCAGGGCGAGCTCGAAGAGGATCTGCCCGCCTTCGACGGTCCGGACGGCACGGCAAAAGAAGTAGTCACGCGCTATCACGATTTTCAGAAATGGTTCGCGCCGTTGGGCGCGACGCCCGAAGAAGTGACGCTGTCGCCGCGCTACGCGTGGACGGTGAAGCTCTCGAACGGCACGCAGGTGGAACTTGGGCGCGAACGCAATCAGGACACGCTGCTCGATCGGAGCCGCCGCCTGACCGCGGCGTGGAACGCGGTGACGCAACGTTGGGGAAAGGATATCGAGTATGCGGACTTGCGCTATCCGAACGGTTTCGCGATTCGTGCCGCTGGCATGCGCTTCATCAGCGAACCCGACAAGGGCAAGAAGTAAACGGACATCACACGCAATGAGCACGCTATGAGTAAAGACTATAAAGATCTGCTGGTCGCCCTCGACATCGGGACGTCGAAGGTCGTGGCTATCGTCGCCGAGTTGAAGGGCGAAGGTCACTACGAGGTGATCGGCCTCGGCCAGAGCGAATCGAAGGGGCTCAAGAAAGGCGTGGTGGTGAATATCGAAGCCACCGTGCAGTCCATTCAGCGCGCGCTCGAAGAAGCCGAGCTGATGGCCGACTGCAAGATCACGAACGTATTTACCGGAATTGCCGGCAGCCATATCCGCAGCTTCAACTCCAGCGGCATGGTGGCGATCAAGGAGAAGGAAGTCACGCAGACGGATGTGGCGCGCGTGATCGAAACGGCGAAGGCGATCAACATCCCGACCGATCAGCAGGTGCTGCATATCCTGACGCAGGAATTCATCATCGACGGTCAGGAAGATGTGCGCGAGCCGATCGGCATGAGCGGTATTCGCCTCGAAGTGAAGGTGCATATCGTCACCGGCGCGGTGAGCGCGGCGCAGAACATCGTGAAGTGCGTGCGCCGTTGCGGGCTCGAAGTGAACGATCTGATTCTGCAGCCGCTGGCGTCGTCGCTCGCGGTGCTGACGGAAGACGAAAAAGAACTCGGCGTGGTGCTGGTCGATATCGGCGGCGGCACGACGGACATCGCGATTTTCAGCGAAGGCGCGATCCGGCACACGGCGGTGATTCCGATCGCCGGCGACCAGATCACGAGCGACATTGCCATGGCGCTGCGCACGCCGACGCCGGACGCGGAAGACATCAAGGTGGATTACGGCATCGCCAAGCAGGCTCTGGCCGATCCGGACGAAATGATCGAAGTGCCGGGACTCGGCGAGCGCGGCCCGCGCACGCTGTCGCGCCAGGCGCTGGCGGCGGTGGTCGAGCCGCGCGTCGAAGAACTGTTTTCGCTCGTGCAGCAAGTGGTGCGCGAGTCGGGTTACGAGGAACTGCTGAGCTCCGGCGTGGTGCTGACCGGCGGCGCGTCGATGATGCTCGGCATGGTCGAACTCGGCGAGGACATTTTCCTGAAGCCGGTGCGTATCGGCGTGCCGGAATACGCGGGCGGTCTCGCCGACGTGGTGCGCAACCCGCGCTACTCGACGGCGATGGGCCTGCTCGTCGAGGGACGCTCGCAACGCATGCGCGGCCGCAAGGTCGCGGTGCAGTCGGGCTCGATGGGCCAGGTGTTCACGCGCATGAAGGACTGGTTCCTCGGCAACTTCTAAAGCATTCGTAGCACCGCTGCACAGAACGGGTTGTCGAACAGGTTTCAACCGGGTTTTAGGAATACGCGCTGGTGCCGGCGGCCGGCGCGCGACAGGGGGTTGCCCGATCTCCTGCCGAATAACGGCCGAAGTGGCTGTAAATTTTTATCTTGACGGAGGCATCATGGATTTCCAAATGCTGGAAACCGAAACGAACGGCACCATCATCAAGGTGATCGGAGTAGGTGGCGCTGGCGGCAATGCCGTTCAGCACATGATCAACAAAGGCGTGCAAGGCGTCGACTTCATCGTGATGAACACGGACGCGCAGGCGCTGTCGCGTTCGCGCGCCTCCGCGGTGATCCAGCTCGGCAACACGGGTCTGGGCGCCGGCGCGAAGCCGGAAATGGGCCGCGCCGCAGCGGAAGAAGCGCGTGAGCGTATTGCCGACGCACTGCGCGGCGCGCACATGGTCTTCATCACGGCCGGTATGGGCGGCGGCACGGGCACGGGCGCAGCACCCGTGGTTGCGCAGATCGCTAAAGAAATGGGTATCTTGACCGTTGGCGTGGTCAGCAAGCCGTTCGAATTCGAAGGCGGCAAGCGCATGCGCGTCGCGGAAGCCGGTTCGCAGCAACTGGAGGATCACGTCGACTCGCTGATCGTCGTCCTGAACGACAAGCTGTTCGAGGTGATGGGCGATGACGCCGAGATGGACAAGTGCTTCCAGTGCGCAGACGACGTTCTGAACAACGCAGTTGCCGGCATCGCGGAAATCATCAACGTCGACGGTCTGGTGAACGTCGACTTCGAAGACGTGAAGACGGTGATGGGCGAGCAGGGCAAGGCGATGATGGGCACGGCGACGGTTGCCGGCGTCGATCGCGCACGCCTCGCTGCTGAGCAGGCTGTCGCCAGCCCGCTCCTGGAAGGTGTGGATCTGTCGGGCGCGCGCGGCGTGCTGGTGAACATCACGTCGAGCCGTTCGCTGCGTCTGTCGGAAACGCGCGAAGTGATGAACACCATCAAGAGCTATGCCGCAGAAGACGCAACCGTGATCTTCGGCGCGGTGTACGACGATGCAATGGGCGACGCGCTGCGCGTGACGGTCGTGGCAACGGGTCTGGGCCGTGCGGCGAAGAAGCAGCAATCGGCACCGATGACGCTGCTGCGCACCGGCACCGACAACCAGCCGATCAACGCGCACGCTGCTTACGCACCGCAAACGTCGCACGCGAGCACCGCCGACTACGGCGCGCTGGATACGCCGGCAGTGTGGCGCACCTCGCGCGATACGGCCGCTTCGCATGTGCAGGCGCTGCAGGAAAAGGGCGTCGACACGTACGACATTCCGGCATTCCTGCGCAAGCAGGCGGACTGAGCGCACGAGCAGGCTTTCGTTGCCGCGCTGCGTTTGTCGAGCAGTGCAGCGTTGGCGGACGAATGCACGAGCGTGGCGGGTGAACGGCAAACAAGTCGCGTATCTTTGAAGATCCGCGGCAAGGACAACTGCCCTCTTCGGTTTCGCGAAGCGGAGTGGGCGACTGTCGCCGGACGGCGGAGCATGCAGTGGTGGGTGCGCACGCCGGATTTTTCACTGCGACACGACGACGTGCGAGTGTGCTTCGCATCGATGCAAAGGACTGAGCATGATTCAAGCAGGTGACAAGCTGCCCGACGCAACGCTCTTCGAGTTGATCGAAGACGAGCGGGCGGGCTGCACGATCGGGCCTAACAGCTTCGACGTGCGCGAGCAGACGGCGGGCAAGCGCGTGGTGATCTTCGGATTGCCGGGCGCGTTCACGCCGACCTGTTCAGCCAAACATGTACCGGGTTATGTCGAGCATGCCGAGCAGTTGCGCGCGCTTGGCATCGACGAGATCTGGTGCGTGTCCGTCAACGACGCGTTCGTAATGGGCGCGTGGGGACGCGATCAGCACGCCTCGGGCAAGGTGCGCATGATGGCGGACGGCAGTGCGGCTTTCACGCGAGCGCTCGGTCTCGAGCAGGATTTGTCGGCGCGCGGCATGGGAATCCGTTCCCAGCGCTACGCGATGGTTGTCGACGACGGCGTGGTCAAGACGTTGAACGTCGAGGCTGCCGGCAAATTCGAAGTCAGCGATGCAGGGAGTATTCTCGCTACGTTGAGCTAAGCACGCGGCGTCGTGGCCTTCGCCTTGGTGCATGCGCGGTACGCGCGTTGTGACTGGGCAACGGTCGATAAGACGCTTTTGTGACAGGCCGTTACGCGGGCCGATGACCGGAAACGCCTCCGTTCCGGGACATCGGCCCGTCACGCTTCCCTGACGGGCGCCCGAGGGTAACGTAGCGAAACAGATTGATACGTTCCGCGCAAAGACGCTCCTTAGGGTATTGGAGTATACTTCGCGCTATGGAATAAAAAGTCCCGATTGGGATTTTCAATCGAATAGAAGATCACCATGTTGAAGCAGCGCACAATCAAACAAATCGTCAAGACAGTCGGCATCGGCCTGCACTCGGGCCGTAAGGTCGAACTGACGCTCCGTCCGGCCGCGCCGGACACGGGCATCGTGTTTTCGCGCGTGGATCTGCCCACGCCGGTGGACATTCCCGCGTCGGCGATGGCGATTGGCGATACGCGTCTGGCTTCCGTTTTGCAGAAAGACGGCGCGCGCGTCTCGACCATCGAGCATCTGATGTCCGCCTGCGCCGGTCTTGGCATCGACAACCTGTATGTCGACGTCACCGCCGAAGAAATTCCTATCATGGACGGCAGTGCCGGTTCGTTCGTGTTTCTGATTCAATCGGCAGGGATTGAAGAGCAGAACGCGGCGAAGAAATTCATCAAGGTCACCAAACCGGTCGAAATTCGTGACGGCGATAAATTCGCGCGTCTCGACCCGTATTTCGGTTTCAAGCTCAAATTCACGATCGATTTCCGTCACCCGGCGGTGGATAAGACCGGTCAGGCGCTGGAAGTGGATTTTGCCAATACGTCGTACGTGCGCGAAATCGCGCGTGCCCGCACCTTCGGTTTTGCGCATGAAGTGGAAATGATGCGCGAACTGGGTCTCGCACGCGGCGGCAGCATGGACAACGCGATCGTGCTCGACGAGTACCGCATTCTGAACAACGACGGCCTGCGCTACGACGATGAGTTCGTGAAGCACAAGATGCTCGACGCGATCGGCGACCTGTACGTGGTCGGCCATCCGTTGCTGGCGTCGTACAACGCGTACAAGTCGGGCCACGGCCTGAACAACGCGTTGCTGCGCGAACTGCTGGCGCATGAAGATTCGTACGAAATCGTCACCTTCGACGATACGCAGAAAGCGCCGCGCGGCTTCGCCTACGAAACGCAGACGGCTTTTGCCTAACACCTTCGGGTGAAATTTCCGAAGCAAATGCATGAAAAGTAAGCGGCCCTGACGGGCCGCTTTTTTTTTCGCTCAGCGATTTCTCCGATGCCGGGCCGCCATTTTCGCCAAGGCTTCCTGCAATGGCGACGGCGCGAGCGATTCGCTCAGCGCATGGAGCGCGTCCGCGCCGGCCGGCGTCATGCGCGCCTGCTTGACCGGCGGCGGCTCCTTGACCGGCTGCGGCCGCACTCGAATGCGCAGTGCATTGACCGGCCAGCCGCGCTGCTGCAGATCCGACAGCAGCCGCGGCTCCAGATGCCTGAGACGTGCCGCCAGCGCGTTATGGCCGGCGAACAGCGCCAGCACGCCTTCCTTGATAAAGCTGGGCTCGACGCTCGTTGCCAGATAGTCGGGCAGAAGCGCGCGCAGATCCTTCTCCAGCGCCGCAATCTGCTCGACGCCCGCGCGCAGGGCCGCGAACGCGTCCGTGCGGTTGAGCACCTCGGCGACCGGCTGCGGGCGGCGCGCCTTGAACTGCTGGGGCGGCGGCCTTGAAAAGGAAGGAAAGCGGCTCATGTTCGGTGGGTAGCGGCGTGTTCGCACCCAATGCGCGTTCACGCCGCGATTGTACCGCGCGGGATGCACGCAGGCCGGCCTCAATGCGGACTGTCCGGGGCCGCTGCGGCGGGCTTCGGAGGCCCGGCCGCCGTCGCTTCGCTGACACAGGCGTGGGCGGGGGCGCGTGCTAAAATGCCCGATTCGAATTCACTCTTGGACTAAGCCGCCGAGGCCCTTCCGACCCCGGAGCGCACGTGCACGACCCGCACGGTGCGACCCAGCCGAAGCCGCGACGCAGACACCGATCCGATGACCACCGGTTTTCTACAGAAGATTTTTGGCAGCCGCAACCAGCGGCTAGTCAAGCAATATCAAAAGACCGTCGCGGCGATCAATGCGCTCGAACCGCAGATCGAGCAATTGACGGACGATCAACTGCGCGCCAAAACGGGTGAATTCCGCCAGCGCGTGGCGAGCGGCGAGTCGCTCGACAAGCTCCTGCCGGAAGCCTTCGCGGTGTGCCGCGAGGCCAGCAAGCGGGTGCTGAAAATGCGCCACTTCGACGTACAGCTGATCGGCGGCATGGTCCTGCATTACGGCAAGATCGGCGAAATGCGCACCGGTGAGGGCAAGACGCTCGTCGCCACGCTGCCGGTGTACCTGAATGCGCTGTCGGGCCGCGGCGTGCACGTGGTCACGGTCAACGACTACCTCGCCCAGCGCGACGCCGAGTGGATGGCGCGTCTGTACAACTTCCTCGGGCTGTCGGTCGGTATCAATCTGTCGCAGATGGACCACGAGTCCAAGCAGCAAGCCTATGCGGCAGACATCACGTACGGCACCAACAACGAATTCGGCTTCGACTACCTGCGCGACAACATGGTCTACGAGACCGACGCGCGCGTGCAGCGAGCCCTGAATTTCGCGGTGGTCGACGAGGTCGACTCGATCCTCATCGACGAAGCCCGTACGCCGCTCATCATCTCCGGCCAGGCCGAAGATCACACCGAACTCTACGTGCGCATGAATGCGCTGCCGCCGCTGCTCGAACGCCAGATCGGCGAAGAGAAAGCGGACGGCACCGGCGTCGAAAAGCCGGGCGACTACACGCTGGACGAAAAAGGCCGCCAGGTGTTCCTGACGGAATCGGGCCACGAAAAGGCCGAGCGCCTGCTCGCCGAGTGGGGCCTGATCGGTGAAGGCGAAAGCCTGTACGCGCCGCAGAACATCACGCTGATGCACCACGTGTACGCCGCGCTGCGCGCGCACACGCTGTTCTTCAAAGACCAGCATTACGTGGTGCAAAACGGCGAAGTAGTGATCGTCGACGAATTCACCGGCCGCCTGATGTCGGGCCGCCGCTGGTCGGACGGCTTGCACCAGGCGGTCGAGGCGAAGGAGCACGTCAAGATCCAGAGCGAGAACCAGACGCTCGCGTCGATCACGTTCCAGAACTACTTCCGTATGTACGCGAAGCTGTCCGGCATGACCGGTACGGCGGACACGGAAGCGTACGAATTCAACGAGATCTACGGTCTCGAAACGGTCGTGATCCCGACCAACCGTCCGCCCAAGCGGATCGACAAGCAGGATCAGATCTACAAGACCGCCAAGGAACGCTACGACGCGGTGATCCGCGACATCCGCGATTGCTATGAGCGCGGTCAGCCGGTGCTGGTCGGCACCACGTCGATCGAAAACTCCGAGCTGCTGTCGCATCTGCTGAAGCAGGCCGGGTTGCCGCACGAAGTGCTGAACGCCAAGCAGCACGCGCGTGAAGCCGAGATCGTCGCCGAAGCCGGCCGTCCGAAGCGCATCACGATCGCCACCAACATGGCCGGCCGCGGTACGGACATCGTGCTGGGCGGCAATGCGGAAAAGCAGGCGTCGTTCCTTGAACTGGACGAAACGCTGGCTGAAGACGACAAGCAGCGCCGCATCCAGAAGCTGCACGACGAATGGCAAGCGCTGCACGATCAGGTGAAGGCCGCGGGCGGTCTGCACATTATCGGCACCGAACGTCACGAATCGCGCCGGATCGACAACCAGTTGCGCGGCCGTGCGGGCCGTCAGGGCGACCCGGGTTCGTCGCGCTTCTATCTGTCGCTGGAAGATCCGCTGCTGCGCATTTTCGCGGGCGACCGCGTGCGCGCGATCATGGACCGCCTGAAGATGCCGGAGGGCGAAGCGATCGAGGCTGGCATCGTCTCGCGCTCCATCGAATCGGCGCAGCGCAAGGTGGAAGCACGCAACTTCGACGTTCGCAAGCAATTGCTCGAATACGACGACGTGTCGAACGATCAGCGCAAGGTGATCTACCAGCAGCGCAATGAATTGCTCGAAGCGAACGACATCACCGAGACCATCGGTGCGATGCGCCAGAGCGTGATCGCCGATATCGTCCACCAGTTCGTGCCGGCAGGCAGCATTGAAGAACAGTGGGACGTGCCCGAGCTGGAAGAGGTGCTGCGCAACGAATGGCAGCTCGACCTCGCGATCCAGGAAATGATCAACGAGTCGAACTCGATCAGCGCAGACGAGATTCTAGAAGCGGTTGAAGCCGCCGCCGACGAAGCCTATGAAGCGAAGGTCGAACTGGTCGGCCGCGAGTCGTTCAGCGCGTTCGAACGCTCGATCATGTTGCAAACGCTCGACCGCAGCTGGCGCGAACATCTGGCCGCGCTCGATCACTTGCGTCAGGGCATCCATCTGCGCGGCTATGCGCAGAAGAACCCGAAGCAGGAATACAAGCGCGAGGCGTTCGAACTGTTCGCCGCGATGCTCGACGCCGTGAAGCTCGAAGTCACCCGCGTGGTGATGAACGTGCAGATCCAGTCGCCGGAACAGTTGGAGCAGGCCGCCGAACAGCTGGAAGAGCAGGGCAGCCACCTCGAAAACGTCGAGTTCCGCCACGCTGAATTTGCCGAAGCCGCAGCGGCGGCGCCGGTTGCTGCTGAGGCGGCCACGGCCGCCATGATCGGCGACGCGATGAGCCACGGCTCGTCGCAACCGGTGGCAGCGAACGTGAGCGCGGACAACGTGCCGAAGGTCGGCCGTAACGACCCGTGCCCGTGCGGCAGCGGCAAGAAGTACAAGCAGTGCCACGGCAAGATCGTGTAATGCCGAAGGCGGCGCGCTCAGAGGCGCGCCGCGTCGTTTTACGCGGTACTTTGTCTTGATTTCGCGGTGGTTCGGCAACATGCCCGGACCATCAGTTTCCGTTTCCCTCGATGCCGGCGCCTGCCGGCATTTTCTTCGACAGGTCGCGACCATGGCTGTCAATTTCCCCTCGATCGATCCCGCTCAACTCCACCCCGTCGCCGGCGTTTCGCTTGGCTGGGCAGAGGCGAATATCCGCAAGCCGAACCGCAAGGACGTGCTCGTCATTTCCGTGGGCGAAGGCGCCACGGTCGGCGGCGTGTTCACGCAGAATCGCTTTTGCGCGGCGCCCGTCACGGTGTGCCGTGAGAATCTGGAACGCGTGCGCGCAGGCGGCAAGCCGATTCGCGCGCTGGTGATCAACACCGGCAATGCGAACGCGGGCACGGGCGAACCGGGCCTCGTGGCGGCGCGCGAAACCTGCGCTGAGCTTGCGCGTCTCGCGGACATCACACCGGAACAGGTGCTGCCGTTTTCGACGGGCGTGATTCTGGAACCGCTGCCGGTCGATCGTCTGAAGGCGGGTCTGCCGGCTGCGCTGGCAAACCGCAAGGAAGCGAACTGGTACGACGCCGCGCAGGCGATCATGACCACCGACACGCTGCCCAAGGCCACGTCGCGCCAGGTCACGATCGAGGGCCACACGGTCACGCTGACCGGCATCAGCAAGGGCGCCGGCATGATCAAGCCGAACATGGCGACCATGCTGGGCTTCCTCGCGTTCGACGCCGCCGTCGCCCAGCCGGTGCTCGATGCGCTGGTCAAGCACGTGGCGGATCGGTCGTTCAACTGCATCACGATCGATGGCGATACGTCGACCAACGATTCGTTCATCCTGATCGCGTCGGGCAAATCGAGCCTGCCGGCGATCACGTCCACCGATTCGCCCGCTTATGCAGCGCTGCGCGACGCGGTGACCGAAGTCGCCCAGACTCTCGCGCAACTGATCGTGCGCGATGGCGAAGGCGCGACCAAATTCATGACCGTGCAGGTGGAAGGCGGCTCGAGCGTCGGCGAATGCCGCCAGATCGCGTATGCGATCGGCCACTCGCCGCTCGTGAAGACGGCCTTCTATGCATCGGACCCGAATCTCGGCCGCATTCTCGCGGCCATCGGCTATGCCGGCGTGGACGATCTCGACGTCGGCAAGATCGATCTGTATCTGGACGACGTGCTGGTTGCCACTGCCGGCGGCCGCAATCCGGCCTACCGTGAAGAAGACGGCCAGCGCGTCATGAAAAAGAGCGAGATCGGCATTCGTGTCGTACTCGGGCGCGGCGATGCGCAAGCCACGATCTGGACTTGCGACCTCTCGCACGACTACGTGAGCATCAACGCCGACTATCGTTCGTAACCAGGTTTCTCATTGGGGTTTTAAGGCGGCCTGCGGGCCGCTCTCCACACAGCCATGGACAAACTCGAACAGTTTCTGACGCGGGCCGAAGCCGTGCTCGTCCGCCTGGAGGCCATGCTTCCGCCCGCCGCACCGGATATCGACTGGTCGGCCGCAGTCGCCTTCCGCTGGCGCAAGCGCCAGGGGCGCGGTTACCTGCAACCGGTGCCGGCTATCTCGGCGATCACGCTCGACGACCTGCAGAACATTGATCGCCAGAAAGGCTTGATCGAGCAGAACACGCGTCAATTCGTGCATAAGCAGCCGGCCAACAACGTGCTGCTGACGGGCGCCCGTGGCACCGGAAAATCGTCGCTAATCAAGGCGTGTCTGAACGCCTATGCAAAAGACGGCCTGCGTCTGATCGAAGTGGACAAGGACGATCTGCACGACCTCGGCGATATTGTCGACCTGATCGCGCAGAGGCCGGAGCGCTTCGTTGTGTTCTGCGACGACCTCTCGTTCGAAGACGGCGAATCGGGCTACAAGGCGCTGAAGGTCGCGCTCGACGGCTCGATCGCCGCGCAGTCGGACAACGTGCTGATTTACGCGACGTCGAATCGCCGTCATTTGTTGCCCGAGTATATGAGCGACAACGAGACATACAAGCACACGTCCGACGGCGAGATTCACCCGGGCGAACTGGTGGAAGAGAAGATCTCGCTGTCCGAGCGTTTCGGGCTGTGGGTCAGCTTCTATCCGTTCAAGCAGGACGACTACCTGTCGATCATCGCCCACTGGCTGCGGCATTTTGGCTGCGACGACGCCGAAATCGAAGCGGCGCGCGGCGATGCGCTGGTGTGGGCACTGGAGCGCGGCTCGCGTTCAGGACGTGTCGCGTGGCAGTTCGCGCGCGACTGGTCCGGCCGCAAGACCTCAGCGTGAGCCCCGGCATGAGCGACGACACGCAGAAGAACGCCGCGGGCCGCAAGGTGACGGAAGTCGCGGTCGGCGTGCTGGTTCAACCCGATGGGCACTATCTGCTGGCGCAGCGCCCGGCCGGCAAGCCGTACGAGGGGTACTGGGAGTTTCCGGGCGGCAAGCTGGAAGCGGGCGAGTCGGTCGAGGCAGCGCTCGCCCGTGAGTTGCACGAGGAGCTCGGTATCGACGTTAAGGCGAGCCATCTGTGGCACACGCTCGAGCACGACTATCCGCACGCTTATGTGCGGCTCTTTTTCTGCAAGGTGACGCAGTGGTCCGGCGAACCGCACGGCCGCGAAGGTCAGGCTTTTGTCTGGCAGACGCTGCCTGCGGATGTCGAGCCTCTCTTGCCGGCGACCATTCCCGTGCTGGAATGGCTGGCGGCGGAAAAGAACTGACAGGGAAAGAGGGGGGGGAAACGCTGTGCGCCTGGCTGAGGCGCGCCACCCTTGGCAGGCTCAGTCAGGCTGCGCGTGCCGTCGTAGGCGTTGCGCTAACGGAGACGGTCAGTGTGACCGGACCGCACGACCCGACCAACGCGACGAGGATAGCGCGCCACCCTCAATGCGCGCTGTAATCCCCGCCAGGCGTCTCGTCCGACGACGCTTCCTGCTCGGATCCGCCAATCTTGTACTTCTCAGCGGCCCAGGCGCCGAGATCGATCTGCTTGCAGCGGTCAGAGCAGAACGGGCGGAAGCGGTTTTCAGGTGTCCAGCGGACGTCCTTTCCGCAAGTGGGGCATTTGACGACAGTAGGCATACGGTCAGGCAGTCAATCGCAAACGGAATAAGTAACGAATATAGGGGCATTTCTCGCCGCTTTAAAGGCGTGCCCTTCCTTCGGTCCGGATTTACCCGGCAAACATGACAGGCTTGTGAGCGCTGGTTACAGGCTGCAAAGCGTGAGCTGGAACGGTACGTCGACATCTACCGCGCGCGGACGCAGATCGCCGTCCTGCACGGTAAAGCGCACCCACAGCATGTACTTGTTGGCGCTGGCCTCGGGAATCACGCGCAATTCCGGCGCCACCCGCACCTGCATCAATTGATACGAACGGCCGGACAGCATTTGCTGATAGTTGCCCTGCATGGCCATGACCTTGGACGCCTGGCCGGATTCACGCGCCAACCGCAGAACGATGGTGGCCGCGTCGCGCAGCGGCAGCAGCGGCGTCACCCACTTGGCGATGTCCTGGCGGCGCTGATCGGGATGAATCTGTTGCCAGGCATAGTAGGACGGCAAATCGAACTTGCAGGTGCCGCCCGGAATGATCGCGCGGCTGCGGATACTGGCGAGCCATTCGTTGTCCGCAAGGTGCTGGCCGGTTTTGCCTTGCATCTGCGAAAGCCCCGCGAGCGTTTGCTCGATCTCGCCGAGCACGGCCTCGAGCGCGTTCTGCTCGATTCCCGGATTGCCGCGAAACGGCGCCAGCGTTTGCCGTTGGCGCTCGAGTTCTTTCATCAGATCCGACTTCAGATCCGCGCGACCCGCAACCTCTGAGATTTCGAACAGCGTGGTCAGTGCGACGTGATGTTCCCTGGCGTCTTCCTGAGTCAGAAAGAACGTGAAGCGCTCGAACAGATCTTCGAGGCGCAGCAGCGTCCGGATTCGCTCGTTGAAGGGATACTCGTAAAGGATCAAGCGGGCTCGCCTCGGGCGTGGTCGGTGACGGGAATGCAGAACATTCTAATGCCGTGAGACTACCCTAGCAATCACGCACTTTTTCAGCGCGCTTTCGCAATTTTTTTCACGTGTTTCGAGCGGTTTTCAACGCGCTTTTGGCATGCGCGTCGCTGTGAAGTTCAACCGGGATTTCCCGAGGTGACGCGCCGGCCTCATGCTGCGGCAAGCGACAGATACACGCGATGCTGTGCGTCGACTTGCGCCTTGAGCGCGTGGAGCGGCGTGTTGTCGTTGTCGATCACGTCGTCGGCTGCGGCGAGGCGTGCTTCGCGCGTGGCCTGGCGGGCGATGATTGCCAGCACCTGTTCGCGGCTGAAATTGTTGCGGCTCATCACGCGCGAAATCTGCGTTTCCACGCTGCAATCGACCGTCAGCACGCGATTTACGCGGGTTTTCCAACTGCCGGACTCGACCAGCAGCGGCACCACCACGATCACATAAGGCCCGTGGGCTTCGCGCTGCTCACGTTCGGTCTCCGCACGAATCAGTGGATGCGTGATGGCCTCGAGGCGTTTGCGCGCGCTGTCGTCGCTGAATACGAGGGTGCGCATGCGGGCACGGTCGAGCGAACCGTCAGCGGCGACGAACGCCGCGCCGAATTCGGTGGCGATCTGCGGCATCGCCACGCCATGCGGCGCGGTAATGCGATGCGCGATCAGGTCGGTGTCGACCAGCGGCACGCCGTGCGCCGCAAACAGGTCGGCGACAGTCGATTTGCCGCTGCCTATGCCACCGGTGAGTCCCACAACGAACATGCTTCAGCCTCCCAGAGCCAGATAAAGCGGTGTACCGAGAAACAGCGTCAGTGCGCCGCCTGCCGCGAGGAATGGCCCGAAAGGCAACGGCTCTTCGAAGCGCATTTGGCCACGCCATGTTGCCAGCAGTCCAACTACGGCGCCGGCCACCGCCGCGATCAGCACGATCTGCGGCAGCGCCGCCCAGCCGAGCCATGCGCCGAGCGCCGCGAGCAGTTTGAAATCGCCGTAACCCATGCCTTCGACGCCGCGCACCAGGCGAAACAGCCAATGGACAACCCACAGCACCAGGTAGCCGAAGATCGCACCGAGCACCGCGTCGTGGAGATTCGCAAACATGCCGTTGAAGTTGACGATGATGCCGGCCCACAGCAACGGCAGCGTCAACGAGTCGGGCAGCAGGTGGGTGTCGATGTCGATCGCGCTCATGGCGAGCAGCGCCGCGCACAGTCCGAAGGCTGCGAGCGCCGTGAGGGTTGGGCCGAACAGTACAAGCGAGCCGGCCGCGAACCCCGCGCTGGCGATTTCGAGCAACGGATATCGCAGGCTCACAGGTGCCTTGCAGGCGGAACAGCGCCCGCGCAGCAGCACGTAACTCAGCACCGGCAGATTTTCCCACGCGCTCAATACGTGGCCGCAGTGAGGGCACGCGCTGCGCGGCACCCACAGGTTGTAGCGCGCCGGCAGGCCGTCCTGTTCCATCGGTTCACCGGCGGCCTCGCTGATTTCCGCTCGCCATGCGCGTTCAAGCATGATGGGCAGCCGATGCACGACCACGTTCAGGAAGCTGCCGATCACGAGGCCGAACACGATGGCAAACGTGATCTGCAGGCCCGTGGGCAAGCTGCCGAACGCGAAACCGAGGCCGGTTGCGAAATGATCGATACGGCCGGGCAGTAAGCCCGGCAGCAGGCTGGAAGAGGTGTCTGGCACGAGAAGAGTTGTCGCCCGCATGGATAAGGGATGGATTCGGCTGCGATCCTACACCACGTTGCCGAGTTGAATAATGGGAAGATACATCGCGATCACGAGGCCGCCGACCAGCGCGCCCAGCACGATGATGACGAGCGGCTCGCACAGGCTCGACAGCGTGCCGATCTTCTCGTCTACCTGGCGATCGGCGAGCGACGCTACGTCGATCAACATGGTGTCGAGTGCTCCGGACTCCTCGGCAACCGCGATGGGCTGCACGACCTCGGGCGGGAAGCAGCGCGCCTCGCGCATGGCCGCGGCGAGCCGCTCGCCGCGCCGCAGCCGCGCGGCGATTTCCACGGTGGCGCGGTCGAAAAAGGCGTTGCCGGTGGCGTGAGTCAGTGAGTCGAATGCGTCGGCCAGCGGTGTGCCGGCCGATAGCAACGTGCCTAGCGCGCGGCTCCAGCGAGCCGCGCATAGAGTGCGCAGCAGCGGGCCGGCAACCGGTATTGTCAGCGATGCGCGCGCGAACCGGATGCGCGCCGCTTCGGAACGTCGCAGCAGAAATGTCGCTGCCGAACCGGCGGCGAAAGTCATGGCGAGTGCCGGTATGCTCCAACGCGCCACGCCGGACGACAACGCCAGCACGAATTGCGTCGGCGCGGGCAGTCTGGCTCCGAAGCCGTCGAAAATCTGCTTGAAGGTCGGCACGACCCACACGAGCAATGCGGCGGTAATCGCCATGGCCAGCACGAGTATCGCGACCGGATAGGTCAGTGCCGCACGCACTTTCGCACGCTGCGCGGCGGCGCGTTCGCGGTCCTCGGCGATGCGGGCGAGGACGGCTGCGAGCGCGCCTGCTGCCTCGCCGACTTCGACGAGCTGGCAGTACAGCGCGTTGAACTGCGCGGGATGCCGCTGCAACGCCGCCGAAAAACGCAGCCCGCCGGTAATGTCGCGCGCTAAAGCGCCGACGATTCGCGGCATGCCCTGATGGCGAGAAGTCTGCGCTTGTGCGAGCAGGTCCAGCGCGGGCGCGAGTGGCAGGCCGGCGCGCAGCAGGCTGGCGAGTTGCCGGGTGAATAGCGTGATGTCCGCTGCGCGTGCGGTCGGGCGAGGTGCGGCGCCATGTGCCGTCAGCTCGATGACAAAGAGATTGTCGCGTTTGAGGAGCGTGCGTGCGGTGGCCGCGTCCGGCGCAATGAGCGCGCCGTTTTTCCGCACGCCGTTGGCGTCGACGCCGCGCCACTTGAAACGCATGTCGGCGGGCAACGGTCGATGGGTCGTGGCCAGGTTCATGCGACCTCGGTGGCGGCGAGTGCTTCGGCGAGACTGGTAGTGCCGTCGCGCACACGCGCTAACGCCGCGTCACGCAGGGTGGCCACCTGTTCGGTCTGCGCGAGCCGCGCGAGTTCGTGCGTGCCGGCGCTGGCCACGATCAACTCGCGCATCGCATCGGAAACGGGCATAACCTGATGAACGCCGACGCGGCCCCGATAGCCGATGCCGTGGCACGCCGCGCATCCGCAGGCGGCGAACGGCTGCCAGCCGTCGAGTTGTTGCTCGCCGAAGCCCGCTGCCCGAAGCGCCGCCGCCGACTGCGGCGCAGGCACGCGGCACGCAGCGCAGAGGCGCCGCACCAGCCGTTGTGCGGTGACCATCCGCAACGCGGCCGCGAGGTTGTATGGCTCCACGCCGATATCGATCAGGCGCGCGACTGCAGCGGGGGCGTCGTTCGTATGCAGCGTCGACAGGACGAGGTGGCCGGTTTGCGCGGCTTTCACCGCGACGTCTGCGGTCTCTTCGTCGCGGATTTCACCAACCATGATGACGTCCGGGTCCTGGCGGAGAAAGGCGCGCAACGCCACTGCGAAGGTCAGGCCGGCTTTCTCGCGCACGCTGACCTGATTGATACCGGCCAACTGGATTTCGGCGGGATCTTCCACGGAACACAGATTGCGCGCCTCGCCGTTGAGCAGATTCAGGAAGCAATAGAGCGACAGCGTCTTGCCACTCCCTGTCGGCCCCGTGACGAGCACGAGGCCGTGCGGCGCGCGAATCGCGGCGTCGACAGTTGCGCGTTGGCGCGCATCGAGTCCGAGCGAGTCGAGAGAAAGATTCGCGGGCAGCGCATCGAGTCTTCGCAGTACGAGCTTTTCGCCGAACAGCGTAGGCAGCGAATTGACGCGATAGTCCTCGACGCGGCCGGGCGAGGTGGAAATGCGCAGCCGCCCGTCCTGCGGTACGCGCCGCTCGGCGATATCCATGCGAGCGAGCACCTTCACGCGAGTGATGAAGGCATCGCGCAGATGCGCGGGCGGCCGCGGGATCTCGTGCAGCACGCCGTCGATACGCAAGCGCACGCGCCAGCCGTGTTCCGCCGGTTCGATGTGAAGGTCCGACGCGTTGCGGCGGGTGGCTTCCTGCAACGTATCGGTCAGCAGACGCACGGCGGGGGCGTCGTCGGAACTGGCGATAGTTGCTGCGCCAGCGTCGCGTGCGAATGCCTTCGGCTTTGCCTGGGCAGCGTTCTCGTGAGCGCTTGCGATGGGACGCGGCGACGGCGTTGCGGGTTGAATCGAAGCTTGCATGAGGGACCGGTGATGAGCCGCCTGTAGAACACGGACGGCTTCATCTTCCGGTACGGCGGCGGGCGCCGCCATTCGGCCATTCGGCTAATGGCGCACGTTGCGCCTGTGTGCGATGCTGCTGTGTGTCGTATCCGGCTGTGTCGCTCAGACCGTCGCGCAATGTCGCTCAGCCGCGCAACACCTTGCCGGTTTTTGCGCGCACCGGCGGCCTGAACAGCTTGACGGTGCGAATCGCCTGATCGTCGCTGCGCATGACTTCGAGTTTGACTTCGCCGATCTGCACGCACACGTCGCCGTCGGGAATGTCTTCGAGAATTTCGAGGATCAGGCCATTGAGCGTTTTCGGCCCGTCGGTGGGCAACGTGAGATGTAGCCAGCGGTTCAACTCGCGTAGCGGCATGCTGCCTGCCACGATGCATTCGCCGTTCTCGTTCCAGCCACCGCGCGAATTGGCGCTCCGCGGAATCGACGTGGTGAATTCACCGATCAGTTCCTCGATGATGTCTTCCGGCGTAACGAGGCCCTGCAACTCGCCGTATTCGTTGACGACCAGCGCCGTGCGATGACGGCTCTCCTGGAAGTATTGCAGCTGCTGGAACACCGGTGTGCCGCTCGGCACGAAGTAAGGTTCGGCCAGCAATTCGCGCAGCGTCTCGCGCTCGAGTTCCTGGTTGTGCAGCGCCGCCAGCGTCTTGCGTACGTGCAGCACGCCGAGCACCCGGTCGATATCGCCTTGATAGACGATCAGCTTGTTGTGATAGCAGGTTTCCAGCTGATGCAGGATCTGTTCGAACGGCGCGTCGAAGTCGAGTGCCTCGATACGGCGGCGCGGGATCATCACGTCGTCGACGGAAATGTTTTCGAGATCGAACAGGTTGAGCAGAATGCTGCGGTGCTTGGTCGGCATGAAGCTGCCGGACTCGAGGACGATGGTGCGCAGTTCTTCGGTGGACAGCCGCTGATCGTGGCCGCCTTTGGTATTGATGTGCAACACGCGCAAGATGCCGTTCGCGAACAGATTGACGAACCAGACGAGCGGTTTGGCGACGCGCATCATCGGCGCGATCAGCAGGCTGGCCGGCAGGGCGACCTTTTCCGGGAACGTCGCGCCGATGATCTTCGGCGTGATCTCCGCGAACACGATGATCAGAAACGCGACGATCCCGGTCGCGATCGACAGCACCAGGTTGTTACGTCCGAACGTGTGCAGCGCGATCGAGGTGGTGAGCACCGGAATGATCGTATTGAAGAGGTTGTTGCCGATCAGCACGACGCTTAGCAGTTGATCGGTGTGAGCGAGCAGACCCTGAGTGGTCTTTGCGCCGAGCGCATTCTGGTTGGCAAGATGTTTCAGGCGATGGCGATTGATCGCCATCATGGCCGTTTCGGAACTCGAAAAGAAACTCGAGCAGATGAGCAGCAGAAAGACGGCGCCGATCTGCGCCCATAAGGGAAGTTGTTCCACGCGTCGTGAAGGATAGGGGAAAGGATGGAGAGAATATAGCAGAGGGACTTGCGCGAGCCGCCGGGCTTGGCGGCTGAAGACAGGACTGGCGGCGGTAGTGGCGCTGCAGGGCAAGCGCGGTTGTGAAGCGAAGCAATATGCGCGACCCAAAACAAAAAACCGCCGAGCAAGCTGGGCGGTTTTTTGAGCCTTGAACTAACAAGGCGAATCTGGTCGGGGTGAGAGGATTCGAACCTCCGGCCTCTACGTCCCGAACGTAGCGCTCTACCAGGCTAAGCTACACCCCGATTTGTACTGCGAACTCGATTCAGACTAAGTCAGCGTTTCAGTCTCGTTCAAGACTGTCTTGCCGTCGAGTAAGAACATAATTCTAGCAGGCTATCTTTGAAAATGGAATCAGGAAACGAAGAAATTGCTGCTGCGGCTGCCTGAGCTTCCTGCTTCGCGCATTCGAGCGTGTGATCCAGCGCGCCGGAACGCGTGATTGCCTCGAAAATGGTGTCGAACCGGTCCGTGCCGCCTTGTTCGATTGCTTCCCGCGCGAGCGCCGATTGTTCCGGTGTGCCGCGTTCGATCAGATAGATCAACGGAAGCGTGGGTTTGCCTTCGCGAAGGTCGTCGCCGGCGTTCTTGCCCATTGATTCCGCCGTGCCCGTGTAGTCGAGCCAGTCGTCCATGATCTGGAACGCGGTGCCGATGCGCCGGCCGAATTCCGCCGCGGCCGCTTCGGTTTTCGCGTCCGAGCCGGCCAGCACGGCGCCGAGTTGAGCGGCGGCCTCGAACAGCTTGGCGGTCTTGTAGCGGATCACCTGCATGTAGCGGGCTTCGTCCACGTCGGCGTCGTGCATGTTGAGGAGTTGCAGCACTTCGCCTTCGGAGATGATGTTGGTCGCCTCGGACAGAATTTCCATGACGCGCATCTTGCCCACGCCGACCATCATCTGGAACGAGCGCGAATACAGGAAATCGCCCACCAGTACGCTCGCCGCGTTGCCGAACAGCGCGTTGGCGGTCTGGCGACCGCGCCGCAGGTCGGATTCGTCGACCACGTCGTCGTGCAGCAGCGTAGCCGTATGGATGAATTCGACGACCGCCGCCAGTTCGTGCCGGTGCCCCGTGGTTTCACCCAGCGCGCCGGCCACCAGCAACAGCAGCGCGGGCCGCAGCCGCTTGCCGCCGGCACTGATGATGTACTCGGAAATCTGGTTGATCAGCATCACGTCGGACGCAAGACGGTGCCGAATGACGCGATTCACCTGCTGCATGTCTTCGGCGATCGGAGCAAGCAGGCTGGCGGCGTTGGAGGAGGGGGTGGCAGTCGACGACATGATGGCTGATTTGGGTAGTGCCGCGAATTATAAGGCGAATCGCGACAGTTCCGGGTCGCAGGCTGCGGCGCGGCGCGTTCCGGGGCTGTGGCAGAGCCGCGCGCCGGGGCGTGCGGCAAGGCGCCGGGCGCTCGGCGCGGCGCCACTCAATGAGTTTTGACCGAGCAGCTAACTCTATGTATAATCACGGGTTTCCGCGCGCGGTGCGTGGGAAAAATGAACACAGAGTGAGGTTCTCAATGTACGCGGTCATAAAAACCGGTGGCAAGCAGTATAAAGTTGCCGTCGGCGAAAAACTTAAAGTAGAACAGATACCGGCAGACATTGACGCTGAAATCACGCTCGACCAGGTTCTCGCAGTGGGCGAAGGCGAATCGATTAAGTTCGGTACGCCGCTGGTCAGTGGGGCTTCCGTCAAGGCTACCGTCGTGTCGCAAGGTCGTCACGCAAAAGTGACCATCTTCAAGATGCGTCGCCGGAAGCACTACCAGAAGCATGGCGGCCACCGCCAGAACTATACCGAACTGCGCATCGACGCGATCAACGCGTAAGCGCACCGGTTAAGGAGCAAATCAAATGGCACACAAAAAGGCAGGCGGATCATCCCGCAACGGCCGCGACTCCGAATCGAAACGCCTTGGCGTGAAGGTCTACGGCGGTCAGGCTATCAACGCTGGCGGCATCATCGTTCGTCAACGTGGCACGCGTATGCACCCGGGCGAAAACGTCGGTATCGGCAAGGATCACACCTTGTTCGCGCTGACGGACGGCCACGTCAATTTCTCGACGAAGGGCGCAGCGAAGAAGCACATGGTCAACGTCGTCCCGGCAGCAGTCTGAGTTTACTCAGGCACGGGCTTCAGGACCGGAAAAAGGCCCCGCGAAGTTAGCGGGGCTTTTTTTATTCCGGCGGCTTTTGCCGGACGAGATGGGCGTGATTGCATGCGCTCATGCCGCGCGCCTATGCTGTTCGGCCGATTGATTAGCGCCCGGCGGGCGCGGCAAAATAGCATCATCCAGTAGCAACCAAAGTTAGCAGCACTATCTGGCAGCACACCACGGGACGGAGTTACGCATGAAGTTCATTGACGAAGCGAGGATTGAAGTCATCGCCGGCGACGGAGGGGATGGCAGCGCGTCGATGCGCCGCGAGAAATTCGTTCCGTTCGGCGGCCCGGATGGCGGCGACGGCGGGCGGGGCGGCAGCGTGATCGCGGTCGCGGACCGCAACATCAACACGCTGATCGACTATCGCTACGCGAAGAAACACCTGGCGCGCAACGGCGAAAACGGCCGCGGCGCGGACTGCTACGGCAAGGGCGGCGACGACATTACGCTGCGCATGCCGGTCGGCACCACGATCACCGACATGGAGACCGGCGAGTTGATCGCCGATCTGACCGAGCACAACCAGAGCGTGCAGATTGCTCAGGGCGGCGCGGGCGGTCTCGGCAACCTGCATTTCAAGTCCAGCACGAACCGCGCGCCGCGTCAGAAGACAGACGGCAAGCCGGGCGAACGCCGCATGGTGCGCCTAGAGCTGAAGGTGCTGGCGGACGTCGGCCTGCTCGGCATGCCGAACGCCGGCAAGTCGACTTTTATCTCGTCGGTGTCGAACGCAAGGCCGAAGATCGCCGATTATCCGTTCACGACGCTCGCGCCGAATCTCGGCGTGGTGCGTGTCGGACCGAGCCGCAGCTTCGTTATTGCGGACATTCCTGGCTTGATCGAAGGCGCGGCGGAAGGCGCGGGCCTTGGCCATCAGTTCCTGCGTCACCTGCAGCGCACGGGCTTGTTGCTGCACATCGTCGACCTCGCACCGTTCGACGAATCGGTCGATCCGGTCGCGGAAGCCAAGGCGATCGTCAACGAACTGCGCAAGTACGACGAGCTGCTGTATGAAAAACCGCGCTGGCTGGTATTGAACAAGCTGGATATGGTGCCGGAAGACGAGCGCGAAGCGCGTGTGTCGGCATTCCTCGAAGGCTTCGGTTGGGACGGTCCGGTGTTCGAAATCTCGGCGTTGACCGGGCAAGGTTGTGAAAACCTTTGCTATGCGGTGTTCGACCACATCGCCGCGCATTCGGACGCGCAGCGCGCGGCTGAAGCCGAGGATCTCGCCGCCGACGTACGTTTTCGCGACAAGCCGGAAGCCCCGCCCGCGGCGGACAACGCCAGCATCGACCCGCAGGAATAAGAAGCTCGAGCGCCGGCGCCCGAACGGGCTGCCGGTCTGCATCACGCGTCATCTTGGAGACCGCGCACAATGCGTTCCGTCATCGCAGATTCACGGCGATTGGTAGTGAAAGTCGGTTCGAGCCTCGTCACGAATGACGGGCGCGGCCTCGATCATGCTGCTATCGGCCGCTGGGCCGCACAGATTGCCGCTCTGCGCGCGCAAGGCAAGGAAGTGGTGCTCGTCAGTTCGGGCGCCATCGCCGAAGGAATGCAACGGCTCGGCTGGACCAAAAGGCCGCGCGAAATCGACGAACTGCAAGCGGCCGCGGCCGTCGGGCAGATGGGCCTCGCGCAGGTCTACGAAAGCCGCTTTGCCGAGCATTCCATCCAGACCGCGCAGATTCTGCTGACTCACGCCGACCTGGCCGACCGCGAACGCTATCTGAACGCACGCTCCACGCTGCTCACGCTTCTGCGATTGGGTGTGGTGCCGATCATCAACGAGAACGACACGGTCGTCACCGACGAAATCAAATTCGGTGACAACGACACGTTAGGCGCGCTCGTCGCGAACCTGATCGAGGGCGATGCGCTCGTCATCCTCACCGATCAGCAAGGGCTGTTCACCGCCGACCCGCGCAAGGATCCGGCCGCCACGCTCGTCCAGCAGGCCGATGCCGGCGCGCCGGAACTCGAAGCAATGGCGGGCGGCGCGGGTTCGAGTCTGGGGCGCGGCGGCATGCTGACCAAGATTCTCGCCGCCAAGCGCGCGGCCCACAGTGGCGCCAATACGGTCATTGCAAGCGGGCGCGAAGCGGACGTGTTGTCACGGTTGGCCTCAGGCGAGGCGATCGGCACGCAGTTGATCGCGCGCACCGCACGGATGGCGGCGCGCAAGCAATGGATGGCGGATCACCTGCAAGTGCGCGGCCATGTCGTGATCGACGACGGCGCGGTCGAAAAACTGACCGAAGGCGGCAAGAGCCTGCTGCCCATTGGTATCGTCGGCGTTCAGGGCGCGTTTGCGCGCGGTGAGGTGATTGCTTGTCTGAGCGCCGCGGGGCGTGAAGTCGCGCGCGGCCTGACGAACTACAGCAGCGCTGAAACCAAGCTGATTCAACGTCGTCCGAGTGGCGAAATCGAGTCGGTGCTCGGCTATATGCTGGAACCGGAGCTGATTCATCGCGACAACCTGGTGCTGGTCTGAGTTAGTAACCAGCGCAGGGCGCGCACACAAGCACGGCAAACAAAAAAGCCGTTCCAGCGGAAGCTGGAGCGGCTTTTTCTTGTCTACGACTTAAGCGCGCTCAAATTCAAAGCGCGCTCAGCAAAGCGCCTCAGTGAATCAACGAACTCGCCGTACGCTTGTACCGGATGTTCTCCAGAATCGACTTCGCATTCCCCATCGGCATCTTGTTCGCGCACAGATAATCCTGATACAGCGCCGCCTGATAGGCGTTCAGCGCGCCGTTCTCGATGCGCGTGAAATCGTTCGCGACCGTCGTGTCCCAGCCGTCGTGATCCGAATTCAGGCCCGCATACTGGCGCCACTCATACGTGTCGCAGCGAATCCCTTCGTAGATTACGTTACGAGCGCCGCTCGGGCTCGCCACGACGACGGTAAAGCGAACCACTCCGTCCGTTCCGACGCTGAGCGAATTCCGGTCGACCGCGAACTGCAACGGCGTATTGCCGGAGACTTCGAAAGGCAGCAGATTCGAGTCTTGCGGCAGCGGGGGGAGCGTGTCCACCTTGTTCTCTACCCAGTTGCCTTGGCGGTCCAGCAAATACGTGAACGCGCTGTCGTCTTTATTGGTAGGTTTGCCGGCGCTCGAACAGCCAGCCAGCAGGGCGCCGGTGGCGACGCACGCCACGACGAGAGCAAGTGCTTTCAATATGATTTCCTCGAAGCACTGGCGCGGCTCGACGAGCCGCGCCAGGGAGAGGCGGCGTGGACAGCCGCACAGAGTTGTTAATTGCGCACGCCCGGGCGGAACAACGAGCCGGCCGTTTCGCCTGCCGATTCGTCTTCGTGTTCCGGCGCAGCGCCTACTTCCGCCGTTGCCCCGGAACCCGGACCGCAATCGGACGCGATCGCTACGTGAACCGATGTTTCGATACTGACGGTGGTCATAGAAGTCACCGTCATTACCGTGGAATCCGGCGGACTTTCCATTGACGACGCTATCCGGGGATAACGCGGCCCATGGTGCCCGCCAGGTTTTTCCGCACGCGGCGCAGCCCGGCGCATGAAACGGGATAGCTCCGTCAGCGCCAACTGATATACATCCCGCTTGAACTCGATCACACAGTCGAGCGGCACCCAGTACTCGTTCCAGCGCCATGCATCGAACTCAGGGTGGTCGGTGGCGCGCAAGCAGATGTCGCAGTCGCGTCCAACCATCCGGAGCAAAAACCAGATTTGTTTCTGGCCGCGGTAATGACCGCGTACTTCGCGCTTGATGAACTTGTCAGGCACCTCGTAACGCAACCAGTCGCGCGTGCGACCGATCACCTTGACGTGCTCAGGAAGCAGCCCGGTTTCTTCGTGTAACTCCCGATACATCGCTTGCACGGGGGTCTCTCCGTACTTGATGCCCCCTTGCGGAAACTGCCAGGAATGTTCACGGAGCCGTTTGCCCCAAAACACCTCGTTGTGCGCGTTCAAGAGGATGATGCCGACGTTCGGGCGAAAGCCTTCACGATCCAGCATACAACCACCTTCGAATCCTTTAAAATTGCTTTGATTATAAACAGATAACGGACCCGACGCACCGATTCGCACCAGAATGAAACGATTCGCCGCAAAAGGCCCGCGTTTGCGGTAGCCTGACAGTCTTTCCGTGCCTTATCCCTTGTGCAAAGGCTTTGCGCGGTGGCTTCGGCATCGCGCTCGGGTAGCGCGTGTGCCGATGTCAGGCGAACCGTGCCGGCTCTGAGCCGGGTCTGTGCCGATTCCCCCACCGTTTTCACCTTTCGGGCGGTCCCTCCGGAGCCGCCGCTTTTGGAAAATCTGAATGAAAGCTTCCCGTTTCTTTATCGGTACCCTGAAAGAAGCTCCCGCCGACGCAGAGATCGTCAGCCACAAGCTCATGGTGCGCGCCGGCATGATCCGGCGTGTCGCCGGCGGTATCTATAACTACCTGCCGGTCGGCCTGCGCTCGATCCGCAAGGTGGAAGCCATTGTGCGCGAAGAAATGAATCGGGCAGGCGCGATCGAGTTGTTGATGCCGTCGGTGCAGCCGGCCGAGCTGTGGCAGGAATCGGGCCGCTGGGAAAAATACGGTCCCGAGCTGCTGCGCTTCAAGGATCGCAGGCAAGGCGACTTCGTGCTGGGGCCGACCCACGAGGAAGTGGTCACGGACATCGCGCGCAATCAGATCAAGAGCTATCGCCAGTTGCCGGTGAACTTCTATCAGGTCCAGACAAAGTTCCGCGACGAGATCCGTCCGCGTTTCGGCGTGATGCGCGGCCGTGAGTTCATCATGAAAGACGCGTATTCGTTCGACAAGGACATCGAAGGTCTGCGCGAGTCGTATCGCAAGATGTACGACGCGTACGTGCGCATCTTCACGCGCCTCGGCCTGGACTTCCGCGCGGTGGCGGCGGACAACGGTTCGATCGGCGGCAGCGGTTCGCACGAATTTCACGTGATCGCCGAGACCGGTGAAGACGCGATCGCCTATTGCCCGACCTCCGAATTCGCCGCGAACGTCGAGGCGGCTGAAGCGCTGCCGCTCTACGCGGAACGCGCGGCGCCGGCCGAGGAGCTGAAGAAGACCGCCACGCCGGGCAAGGCGAAGTGCGAAGCGGTGGCCGAACTGCTGAATATTCCGCTCGAGCGCACGATCAAGTCGATCATCCTCGCCACGGAGAACGAAGGCGCGGAGCCGACCATCTGGTTGCTGATGCTGCGCGGCGACCACGATCTGAACGAGATCAAGGCGAGCAAGCTGCCGGGTCTGGCCGACTTCCGCATGGCGACCGAGGCTGAGATCATCGAAACCTTTGGCACGCCGCCGGGTTACCTCGGTCCGATCAACACGAAGAAGCCGGTCAAGGTCGTGGCGGATCGCACGGTCGCGAACATGAGCGACTTCGTGGTCGGCTCGAACGAGGTGGACTACCACACCACCGGTGTGAACTGGGGCCGCGATCTGCCGGAACCGGTCGTCGCCGACATTCGCAACGTGAAAAAGGGCGACCCGTCGCCGGACGGCAAGGGCGTGATCGACATCTGCCGCGGTATTGAAGTGGGCCACGTGTTTCAGCTCGGCACCAAGTATTCCGAAGCGATGAACGCAACGTGCCTCGACGAAACCGGCAAGCCGCGGCCGATGGAAATGGGCTGCTACGGCATCGGTATCACGCGTATTCTGGGCGCGGCGATCGAACAGAATTTCGACGACAAGGGCATCATCTGGCCGGAATCGATCGCGCCGTTCGAAGTCGTGCTGTGCCCGATGGGCTATGACCGCAGCGAAGCCGTGCGCGAAGCGGCCGACAAGCTGTACGCAACGCTGGTCGAAGCGGGCATCGACGTGATTCTCGACGACCGTGGCGAGCGCCCCGGCGTGATGTTCGCCGACTGGGAGCTGATCGGCGTACCGCATCGCCTCGTGATCGGCGACCGTGGCCTCAAGGATGGCAAGCTCGAATACCAGGGCCGCCGCGACACCGAGGCGACGCTGCTGCCGGTCGAAGAGGCCGCGCAAGCGGTGATCGCGAAGGTTCGCGCAGCGTTGGCGCGCTAAGCGGAGCGGACGGTGGAGTACACCTTCCTGTCCGCGACCGTCCTGCTGATTCTGATCACGGATCCGCTCGGCAACATTCCGCTCTTTATCAGTTGTCTGCGCGGGGTGTCGCCGAAGCGGCGCACGATCGTCATTCTTCGCGAGGTGGCGATCGCCTTTGCGATCCTGCTGATCTTCATGGTGGTCGGCGACGGCTTTCTGCGCATGATGAGCCTGACCGACCAGTCGCTGCGTATCGGTGGCGGGATCGTGCTGTTCCTCATTGCGCTCAGAATGGTGTTTCCGCATCCGGATGGTCCATTCGGCGGCGACACGCGTGGCGGAGAACCGCTGATCGTGCCGCTCGCCATTCCGGCGCTCGCGGGACCCTCGGCGCTTGCCACCGTGATGCTGCTGACATCCCAGGCGCCCGGCAAGATGTTCGAGTGGATTGGCGCGCTAACCGTCACGATGGTCGTCTGCGCGATCGTGCTGATGCTGGCGGAGCGCATTCAGGCGTGGCTCGGCGAGCGTGCCATGATGGCCTTCGAACGCTTGATGGGCCTCGTGCTGGTGGCGATTTCAGTTGAGATGATGCTCGGAGGTATCCGGTCGTTCGTGCATCAACTTTGAAAGGCGCTCGCTGTCGCGCGACGGAATCCGCGCCTCGCAACTCTTAGCGCAACGCAACACAACACAACACAACACAACGCGGACAGCGCAGCGCAAAGCCCCGCGATCTCCCATGAAAAAAAAGCGGCCCCGTGAGGGCCGCTTTTTCGTCTCCTCGTCACGCCGGGATACACCTCGCGGCGGCGAGAAAATCAGGCAACTTACGCGCCTTCTGTCAGCGCACGAATCGTGGGCAGGTTACGCCAGTAACCCTTCGCATCCATCCCGCAGCCGAACACATAACGGTCCGGCACTTCGAACCCGCAATAATCCGGGCGCAGCGGCTTGGCCTTCGGAATGATCTTCTCGCACAGCACCGCGCTCAGGAAGCGCTTCGCGCCCATGGCGAGGATACGGTCGCGGATCGCGGCCATCGTCTCGCCTTCGTCGAGAATATCGTCGAGTACCAGCACGACGCGATCCTTCACCGACTCCGCCGGCGCCACGCGCCATTGCATCTCGTTGCCGCCTTTGGTGGTGTTGCGGTAACGGGTCAGATGGATGTAGTCGAACTCGAGCGGGAAATCGAGATGCGGCAACAGCATGCCGGTGAACACCGCCGCGCCGCCCATGACCGACAGCACGAGCGGAAAGTCCTCGCTCATCTCGTCGCGGATGGCGGCCGCCATGCCGCTGATCGACGCGTTGACGTCTTCGGCCGAAACGATTTCTTCGGAGTGGCTAAAAATGTGGAGGGCTTCTTCGCGGTTCATGACGTCTGACGGGCGGTAACTGTATACATAGTGTGAGTGAGATCGGCGGCGCGCGGTACAGAGCAAACCCGCACAAGCTGAAGTCAGCCGCGCGCCGCCGTCTTGCTAAAGCTTAGCGCATGCCGGGCAACATGCCCTTCATCCCGCGCATCATCTTTTGCAGATTGCCGCCCTTGAGCTTTTTCATCATGGTGCGCATCTGGTCGTACTGATTCAGCATGCGGTTGACTTCCTGCACCTGCACGCCCGCGCCCGCGGCAATGCGGCGTTTGCGCGTGGCCTTGATCAGATCGGGCTTCGCGCGCTCCAGCGGCGTCATGGAATTGATGATGCCTTCCATGCGACGCATCTGCTTTTCGGCCTGGCCCATGTCGGCGCCGGCGGCCGCCTGCTGGAATTGCGCGGGCAATTTGTCCATCAGCGACGACAGGCCGCCCATGCCCTTCATTTGCGTGAGTTGCGCGCGGAAATCGTTCAGATCGAAGTCGCCGCCTTTCTTGACCTTGTCGGCGAGCTTCTGCGCGGCTTGCACGTCCACGCCGCGTTGTGCTTCTTCGACGAGGGCGAGAATGTCGCCCATGCCGAGAATCCGGTTCGCCATGCGGTCCGGGTAGAAGACTTCGAGGCCGTCGAGCTTTTCCGCGACGCCGACGAACTTGATCGGCTTGCCCGTAACGTGGCGCACCGAGAGCGCGGCGCCGCCGCGCGAGTCGCCGTCGAGCTTGGTGAGGACCACGCCGGTGAGCGGCAGCGCGTCGCTAAAGGCCTTAGCGGTGTTCACCGCGTCCTGGCCGAGCATCGCGTCGACCACGAACAGCGTTTCCGCCGGCTTCAGCTCGGTGTGCAGCGCGGTGATTTCCTTCATCATCGCTTCGTCGATACCGAGACGGCCGGCCGTGTCGACCAACAGCACGTCGTGATAGTGGCGCTTGGCCCAGTCCACGGCGGCGCGCGCGATGTCGACCGGCTTCTGATCCGGCTCGGACGGGAAGAAATCCGCGCCGACCTGCTCGGTCACCGTCTTCAGCTGCGCGATAGCGGCAGGGCGGTAAACGTCGCACGACACGGTCAGTACTTTTTTCTTGTACTTCTCGCGCAGCAGCTTGGCGAGCTTGCCGACGGTGGTCGTCTTACCGGCGCCTTGCAGGCCCGCCATCAGGATGACGGCCGGCGGCGTGACGGCGAGGTTGAGTTCGACTGCCTTGCCTTCGTAGTCGCCGCCGATGATCGCGGTCAGCTCGCGCTGCACCACGCCAACCAGCGCCTGGCCGGGCGACAGGCTGCTGATGACTTCCTCGCCGAGCGCCTTTTCCTTCACCTTGGCGATGAACTCGCGCACGACGGGCAGCGCCACGTCGGCCTCGAGCAGCGCAAGACGCACCTCGCGCAGCATTTCCTGGGTGTTCGCCTCGGTGAGCCGGGCTTCGCCGCGCAGCGTCTTGACGACGCGCGCCATCCGTTGAGTCAGATTGTCGAGCATGGGGAGCGATGAACAGTGCGGCCCGGGCAGCGCGCGAAGCGGAAGACGTCGCGGAGTAGGGGCCTAGTGTAAACTTCGAATATGGATATTGTACTGTATGCCCTCACTGCGCTCCTCTACGGCGGTTTAGCCGTGGCCGGCTGGCGCTCGCACCGGCACGCCGCCGTGCGCCCCATGCTCGAAAGCGTGCCGGCGGTGCCGGCCGCCGCGGCGCCTTTGTCGGCACCGCCGGCCGCTTCGGGCATGAGCGGCTCGGGACGCGCGCTGCTGTTCGTGGCGCTGCTCGCTCACGGCGTGCTGCTGCATACCACCATCTTTCCACAGAACGCGATGGTGTTCGGTTTCGCGTTCGCGCTGTCGGCCATGTTCTGGCTCGGCGCCGGCATCTACTGGATCGAGAGTTTTTTCTTTCCGCTCGACGGTCTGCGCCTGCTGGTCTTGCCGCTCGCCTGCGTCGCTTCCTTGTTGCCGCTGGCGTTCAACGGCGTGCGCGTGCTGCCGTATTCCGCCGCGCCGATGTTCAAGCTGCATTTTCTGATCGCCAATATTGCGTATGGCCTGTTCGCGATCGCGGCGCTGCACGCTGTTCTGATGCTGCTGGTCGAGCGGCGTCTGCATGCCATGCGCGGTGGCATTGCGCAGCGGCATACGGCCGCGGCGGGCAACGGCTGGCTATCGAGCTGGCTCGATACGCTGCCGCCGCTCCTCACGCTGGAGAAACTGCTGTTCCGTCTGATCGGCGCGGGTTTTGTTCTGCTGACGCTCACGCTCGTGTCAGGCATTCTGTTCAGCGAGCAACTGGTCGACCGTGCGTTGCAACTCGATCACAAGACCGTGTTCGCGATTCTTTCGTGGGTGATGTTCGGCGCGCTGCTGACCGCGCGCAAGGTTTCCGGCTGGCGCGGCCGTGCGGCATTGCGCTGGGTGCTGGCGTCGTTCGTCGCGCTGTTGCTGGCGTACGTCGGCAGCCGTTTTGTCTTCGAGGTGCTGTTGCACCGTGCTGTAGTGTGAGCGTGTCCCATGCGACAAATATTTCTGTTGGTCCTGTTGTTCATCGTCGGCCAGTGGCTGGTGAAGGCGCTACGTCGTCATGACGCGCAGGCGTCTCAACGCAGCGGCACCGGCGCTAATGGCGCCGCGGGTGCGAAAGGCCCGAATGGTTCGAACGGCGGCGCGCGCGCGTCCGCTCCCGCGCCGGCGCAACTCGCCGAGCCGATGATCCGTTGCGTCGAATGCGGCGTGCACGCGCCGAAAAGCGATTCCGTGGTGGTGGCGGGGCAGCCGTTCTGCAGCGCCGCGCACGCGCAGCGTCACGGCGCACGACCTACGGGCCGCGACGCTCGATGAGCGTCGAGTTCACCGTCGATGCCGACGGTTGGGTCGCTGCCGCACGCAAACTGCCATCGCCGAATTTCGAAGCGCGGCCCGAAGGGGCCGTGCCGACGCTGATCGTCGTCCACAACATCAGCCTGCCGCCCAACGAGTTCGGTGGCACCGCGATTGCCGAACTGTTCCTCAACACGCTCGATTGCGACGCTCACCCGTACTACGACTCGCACCTGCGCGGCGTGCGGGTGTCGGCGCATTTCGTGATTCATCGCGACGGCGCGCTCGAGCAGTTCGTGTCATGCAACGAGCGCGCGTGGCACGCCGGTCCGTCGAATTTTTTCGGCCGCGAGCGTTGCAATGATTTCTCGATCGGTATCGAGTTGGAAGGCAGTGACACCACGCCTTTCGAAGCGGCGCAATACCGCACGCTCGGCGCGCTTGTGAACGCGCTCAAGGCGCGCTATCCGGTCGAGGCGCTCGCTGGCCACTCGGATATCGCTCCCGGTCGCAAGACCGATCCAGGGCCGCATTTCGAGTGGCTGCGTCTGCAGCGCGACACCTCGCTCAGTGCTCAGTATTTCCCCTATCTCAAGTTTTCCAAAACGCCGTAACGACCCTTTCGCGACTCTTCGCGTGACTTCGCGTGATGCGACGAGAGCAAGGCGCTGCCTTGTTCTCCGGGGAGTCGGCTGCGCGCCTTGTTCGCGTTGCGCTATCCAAAAGTCAAGACTTCGAAAGCAAATAAAACGATTTGACCTGTCTCGAATCTCCACTATACTTGGTGCCAGAAATTCGGTTCTGCACTACATCTTGTGTTCAGCTGTGCATAACCGTGTGAATAACTGAGTGCATAACCGAGTGTATAAGTCCGCGGCGCCCCGCTCCCGAGCATGGCGCCGCAAGCATTCCAGGCAGCGAAAAAAATTCCTGTGGCGCGGCCGGATTGACCACCGGCGGCATCCAGAAAACATTCAGGAAAAGGGCTCAGCCAGTGATCGCGACACACACGACGAAGACCGTTATCAATTCGAATCAGGCTTCATCGCTGTCGCATCCCGCCACCCGGCTTAGCCGGCCTTTTTCCTGCACCCCATCGCTTGCGCACGCGGCGGCGCAGCGTTCGTTTTAATCCGCGGATCTTCCCGCAACATTTCCAGGACCAGGAGCTTTGCACATGCAAACCACCGACAACGTGACGACCCGGTATGAGGGCTCACCGACTGGCCAGGCCTTCGGCCAGGCACAAGGCGCACAAGCGCTCGCGCCGCAAGCGACCTTCGCCGACTATAAGGTGATCCGTCGCAACGGCAGCGTCGTGTCGTTCGAACCGTCGAAAATCGCCATCGCCGTGACGAAGGCATTTCTGGCCGTCAACGGTGGTCAAGGCGCCGCGTCGGCGCGTGTGCGCGAGCTGGTCGAGCAACTCACGCAGAACGTGGTGCGCGCACTCGTGCGCAGCCGCCCGAACGGCGGCACGTTCCATATCGAAGACATTCAGGATCAGGTCGAACTCGCGCTGATGCGCGGCGGCGAACACAACGTCGCACGTGCGTACGTGCTGTATCGCGAGAAGCGCACGCAGGCTCGCGGCCATGACGACCAGGTGGCCGCCAGCGCGCCGGGCCTGAACGTCACGGACAACGGCGTGACGCGTCCGCTCGATCTGGCTGCGCTGCGCGGCGTCATCGAACTGGCTTGCTCGAACCTGGGCGACGCCGTGAGCGCCGATCCGATCATCGCGGAAACGGTCAAGAATCTGTACGACGGCGTGCCGATGAGCCAGGTCTACGACTCGGCCATCCTGGCTGCCCGCACCATGATCGAAAAGGACCCGGCTTACAGCCAGGTCACCGCCCGCATCCTGCTGCACACCATTCGCCGCGAGATCCTCGAAGAGGAAGTCACGCAAACGGAAATGGGCGAGCGTTACGCCGAATATTTCCCGCAGTTCATCAAGCGCGGCGTGCAAGCCGAGCTGCTCGACGACAAGCTGCTGCAGTTCGACCTGAAGCGCCTCGGCGCAGCACTCGACAACAACCGCGACCTGCAATTCGGCTACCTCGGTCTGCAAACGCTGTACGACCGCTACTTCCTGCATCACGACGGTGTGCGCATCGAAATGCCGCAGGCATTCTTTATGCGTGTCGCGATGGGTCTGTCGCTCAACGAGATCGACCGTGAAGCGCGCGCGATCGAGTTTTACAACGTGCTGTCGAGCTTCGACTTCATGTCGTCCACGCCCACGCTGTTCAACTCGGGCACCCGCCGCTCGCAACTGTCGTCGTGCTACCTGACCACGGTCGACGACGACCTCGACGGCATCTACGAAGCACTGAAGGAAAACGCGCTGCTGTCGAAGTTCGCCGGCGGTCTGGGCAACGACTGGACGCGCGTGCGTGCGCTCGGTTCGCACATCAAGGGCACCAACGGCAAGTCGCAAGGCGTCGTGCCGTTCCTGAAGGTGGTCAACGACACGGCAGTCGCCGTGAACCAGGGCGGCAAGCGCAAGGGCGCGGTGTGCGCGTACCTGGAAACGTGGCACCTGGACATCGAGGAATTCCTCGAGCTGCGCAAGAACACCGGCGACGACCGTCGTCGCACGCACGACATGAACACGGCGAACTGGATTCCCGACCTGTTCATGAAGCGCGTGATGGAAGGCGGCGACTGGACGCTGTTCTCGCCGTCCACCTGCCCGGACCTGCACGACAAGTTCGGCGCCGAGTTCGAAACGGCTTACACGGCTTACGAAGACAAGGTCGCGCGCGGCGAGATCAAGCTGTTCAAGAAGATCCCGGCGGCGCAACTGTGGCGCAAGATGCTGGGCATGCTGTTCGAAACCGGCCACCCGTGGATCACGTTCAAGGATCCGTGCAATGTGCGCTCGCCGCAACAGCACGTCGGCGTCGTCCACTCGTCGAACCTGTGCACGGAAATCACGCTCAACACCAGCGACGCCGAAATCGCCGTCTGCAACCTGGGCTCCGTGAACCTCGTCGCCCACCTGAAGGAACAGGCCGACGGCACGCTCGTGCTCGACCACGACAAGCTCAAGCGCACCGTCAGCGTGGCGATGCGCATGCTCGACAACGTGATCGACATCAACTACTACGCGGTCGCCAAGGCACGTAACTCGAACCTGAAGCACCGTCCGGTCGGCATGGGCATCATGGGCTTCCAGGACTGCCTGCATCTGCTGCGCACGCCGTACGCGTCGGAAGAAGCAGTCAAGTTCGCGGACACGTCGATGGAAGCGGTTTGCTACTACGCTTACTACGCGTCGACGGAACTGGCGCAGGAACGTGGCCGTTACTCGAGCTACCGTGGCTCGCTGTGGGATCGCGGCATCCTCCCGCAAGACTCGGTGAAGCTGCTGGAGCAAGCGCGCGGCGGTTATGTCGAAGTCGATTCGAGTGAGTCGATGGACTGGACCGAACTGCGTTCGCGCATCGCCCAGTACGGCATGCGCAACTCGAACTGCGTCGCGATCGCGCCGACGGCGACGATCTCGAACATCATCGGCGTGTCGGCCTGTATCGAACCGACCTTCCAGAACCTGTATGTGAAGTCGAATCTGTCGGGCGAATTCACGGTGGTCAACGACTACCTGGTGCGCGACCTGAAGGCGCGCGGTCTGTGGGACGAAGTGATGGTCGCCGACCTGAAGTACTTCGACGGCACGCTCTCGCGCATCGACCGTATTCCGGCCGACCTGCGCGCGATCTACGCCACCGCGTTCGAAGTCGATCCGAAGTGGCTGGTCGAAGCAGCGTCGCGTCGTCAGAAGTGGATCGACCAGGCGCAGTCGCTGAACATCTACATGGGCGGCGCGTCGGGTAAGAAGCTCGACGAGATCTACAAGCTCGCCTGGGTGCGTGGCCTGAAGACGACCTACTACCTCCGCACGATGGCGGCGACCCACGTCGAGAAGTCGACGGTGGCACACGGCGCGCTGAACGCGGTGAGCTCGGGCGGCGGCGAAGGTTCGGGTGGTGCAGCGGGCGGCGCGGCAGGTGGTTTCGGTGCGAACAACGGCGCGGCTGGCGGTGCCGCAGGTGGCTTTCAGGCTGCAGCGGCCACGCCAGCAGTCGCGGCTGAAGCAGCGCCGGAAGCGGATGGTCCGGTGTGCATGATGCGTCCGGGCGACCCTGGCTTCGACGAGTGCGAAGCTTGCCAGTAAGTAGCGGGCAAGCAGCGGGATCGCTGCTTGCTGACGGGTAGTAGGTAATGACCCGCATGCAGCGAGCAGCGAAGCAGATGGAAGAGAAGTAGAAGTGAAGTGGAAGTGAAGTAGATGAGCAGCGCAGCGAGTGAAACAGGAAGCGCGCCGCTCATCGCAACGCAGCGAAGCAGCGCAGGTCACTGAAGCCGTGACGCGGTCATCGTGACCCGGCCATCGTGACGCGGTCAATCGGCAGTCAGCAGTCGGCAGCACCAGACGAAGCGCGCGACACAGTGCGCGCAGCAAACGCTTCGATCGATGGGTCGATCAACGCAGCCGGCCCGATGCATCGCTCGACATGGCATTGAACTTCACCTCGCCAGCACTGACGAAGCAGCAGATGCGAGGCACATGCGAAGCACACGCAGGGCAAGCGCGGACCACCGCGACGAGTAACGCGACGAGCCACGCAAGTGAGCAGTCAGCAATCGCAAGACGCTACGAGCACGCTCCGCAATACAGATAGATAGAGCAGCGAAACGTCGCATCGACACGTTGCTCTTCGAGCTCGCGAAGCACCTCGACGACACTCGTTCAACACGCTTCACATGAGGTGACGCACACACTCTGTTGAACAAAGTGTTGTATGAACGTAGCAACGCGAATCGAAAACAGGATTTTTCATCAGCGAACTCTTTTATCGCTCGTGAAAAGATGGTACAAACCGTTCTAAATTGATGGTGACATTTATGCTCAACTGGGATGACGAGATCACTGCCGTAACTCCCTCGAGCGCTACGCAACAGAATGTGTTGCGCAACGCTGCGGGATCGGCTGTCGGTTCGCAAGTCGGAACGCGTTCCGCTCCTCATGCTCCCTCGGCTCAAGACGTATTCGCGAACGACATTGCTGTCGCTCCCGTCGCTCATGCTGCTACCGGAACGGCTGCCGTTTCGGAAGCGCGAGTCAACGTCGCCGACAAGCGCATCATCAACGGCCAGACCGACGTCAATCAGTTGGTGCCGTTCAAATACAAGTGGGCTTGGGAAAAGTATCTGGCTGGTTGTGCCAACCACTGGATGCCGCAAGAAGTGAACATGTCGCGCGACATCGCCCTCTGGAAAGACCCGAACGGTCTGACCGAAGACGAGCGCCGCATCGTCAAGCGCAACCTGGGCTTCTTCGTGACGGCCGATTCCCTCGCCGCCAACAATATCGTGCTGGGCACCTACCGCCACATCACGGCGCCCGAATGCCGCCAGTTCCTGCTGCGCCAGGCGTTCGAAGAGGCGATCCACACGCACGCCTACCAGTACATCGTCGAATCGCTGGGCCTCGACGAAGGCGAAATCTTCAACGCGTATCACGAGGTCTCCTCGATCCGCGCGAAAGACGAATTCCTGATTCCGTACATCCACGTGCTGACCGATCCGGCCTTCAAGACCGGCACGCTCGAGGCAGACCAGACGCTGCTGCGCTCGCTGATCGTGTTCGCCTGTGTGATGGAAGGCCTGTTCTTCTACGTCGGCTTTACCCAGATCCTGGCGCTGGGTCGCCAGAACAAGATGACCGGCGCGGCGGAACAGTACCAGTACATCCTGCGCGACGAGTCGATGCACTGCAACTTCGGCATCGACCTGATCAACCAGATCAAACTCGAAAACCCGCAACTCTGGACGGCTGAATTCCGCGCGGAAATCCGCGAGATCTTCCAGCAGGCAGTCGAACTCGAATATCGTTACGCAGAAGACACGATGCCGCGCGGGGTGCTCGGCCTCAATGCGTCGATGTTCAAGAGCTACCTGCGCTTCATCTGCAACCGCCGTTGCCAGCAGATCGGTCTCGATCCGCTGTACCCGAACGAGGAAAACCCGTTCCCGTGGATGAGCGAGATGATCGATTTGAAGAAGGAACGCAACTTCTTCGAGACGCGAGTGATCGAATATCAGACTGGCGGCGCGCTGACCTGGGAGTGATCCGGGTTCGTGCTGCAGATGCATTCTTTGATGGGGATGCCGTTGGCTTGGGCCGCGGCAATTTTGGCTAGGAGCAGAACCGCCTGATGCAAAGCATGCCCGGTGCGCCGCGTGCCTTCGCGGCCCACAACTATGACAGGCACTTTGCGAACCCTTCAGTGGGATGGGCAAACTTCCCCCCGGAAAAAGCCGCTGGCGCGATCGCCGGCGGCTCGATCAAGCAATTGCCGGCGTTGAGTATCAACGCCGATCAGATCTGGCGCGCGGTGCCTTGTGGCACGGCGCGCCTTACCGCATTCATTAGCGTAAGCGCGCAGCACCTGCGTACGCCGATGAATAGCCCGCTTCGTAGCGCGCGCCCTGAGAAGCGTCCGCGGGAAGCGGGTTTTGACGAAGGGTGTAGTTTGAACTGACTCTCATCTGAAAACCTGAAGGAGAAAATGATGGCAACTATCAAGAAAGCGGCTGCTAAGAAGCCCGCAGCAAAGAAGGCTGCTCCGGCTAAGAAGGCCGCACCGGCAAAGAAAGTCGCTGCAAAGAAAGTCGCAGTGAAGAAGGTTGCAGCGAAGAAGGCAGCACCGGCTAAGAAGGTTGCAGCGAAGAAAGCTGCGCCGGCCAAGAAGGTCGCCGCCAAGAAAGTCGCTGTGAAGAAGGTTGCGGCTAAGAAGGTTGCAGCGAAGAAGGCGCCGGCCAAGAAGGCAGCGCCGGCTAAGAAAGCCGCAGTGAAGAAGGTTGCAGCAAAGAAGGCAGCACCGGCCAAGAAGGCTGCAGCGAAGAAGGCTGCACCGGCTAAGAAGGCTGCTGCCAAGAAGGCTGCGCCTGCGAAAAAGGCTGCTGCTAAAAAGGCTGCGCCCGCGAAAAAGGCTGCCGCTAAAAAGGCTGCGCCTGCCAAGAAGGCTGCCGCGAAGAAGGCCGCTGCTCCTGCCAAGAAGGCTGCCCCTGCGAAGAAGGCTGTCGCCAAGAAGGCGGCTCCTGCACCCGCTGCGACTTCTGTCTCGAGCGCACCGGCGGCGACGGTGAAGACCGCGCTGAACCCGGCAGCGGCATGGCCGTTCCCGACGGGCAGCCGTCCGTAAGCCGTAGAAGTACTTCGGCACGTCGTATCGTGTGTCGATGATCGAGTAGCGCTTCAGCAGCATGACCAAGCGCTACTCGGTCAGGGTCCCGTTGCCGGGTTTCTGGCGACGGGATTTTTTTTGCCCCGGTGAAGGCGCCGGCTACGAGAAGCGCTTCAAAATCCGCAGGCGAAAAAAAACGCATGCACAGGGGAGGGCATGCGTGTGAGGTCGCCGCGGCGGCGTAAAGCCTCGCCGCGCGAGAGGGGAAACCTAGTGGGTGACGCGCGTGACGCCACCGCTGGAGAGCAGCCGCACGCGCTCGCCGGCGCGGAAGATCTCGCCCGTGGCGCTTTGGGTAATGGCACGGATGTCGCCGTTGTCGAGCCGCACGGTGATCTCGAGGCCATCGTGCACAGCCACGCCGTTCTCGATCGAGTTGCCGGCTATCGCGCCCGCGAGACCGCCGATGATGCCCGTGACGATCGCGCCGGTGCCACCGCCGATCCTGCTGCCGGCCACCGCACCCAGTGCGCCGCCGCCGATCGCGCCGATACCGCTCGGCTGACCGTTGTTCGAACTGATCTTCACCGCGCGCACGCTGTCGACCGTACCCATGCGGACCGTTTCTTCCCGCTGTGCCTGCGACGCCGTGTACACGTCCGCGGAACTGCTGTTGTACGCACAGCCCGACATGGCAAGCGAACCGGCGATCAAGGCGGCCACTATCAGGCGACTCGTTGTTCTCATTCCCTAAACTCCAATAGCTCTCGGTATTACGGCAGGTCGTATCCGAACGCCTGCTTGAACCGCTCGTTGATCTCCGCCCGGCTGGGCGCGTAGTTTTGCGGGCCCTGGTGTTCGATCTTCAGCGCACCCATCAGACTCGCGAGACGGCCGGTGGTGGCCCAGCCAAGCTTGTTCTCGATGCCGTACAGCAGGCCGCCGCGGAATGCGTCGCCGCAGCCTGTGGGATCGAGCACTTGCCGTGCCTTGACCGCCGGAATGTCTTCGACGCCGCCCGCGTGATGGATCTGCGCGCCTTGCTCGCCGAGCGTGACGATCAGCGCCTCGACCTTGCTGGCGATTTCTTCGATCGACCAACCCGTTTTGTTGCTGACCAGTTTGGCTTCGTAGTCATTGACCGCTACATACGTAGCGAGTTCAATCATGCGTCGCAGCGACTCGCCGTCGAAGAGCGGCAAACCTTGGCCCGGATCGAAGATGAACGGCACGCCCGCGGCCGCCAGATGCTCCGAATGCTGGATCATGCCGTCGTAGCCGTCGGGTGCGACGATACCGAGCGTGATGCCGCTGGCCTGATCGGCCCGGTTCAGATGCGACTGCATCATCGCGCCGGGGTGGAACGCGGTGATCTGATTGTTTTCCAGATCCGTGGTGATCATCGCCTGGGCGGAATAGGTGTCCGGCACCACGAGCACGCTTTCCGTCGACAGGCCGAGTTGCTTGAACCGGTCCATATAGAGTTGCGCGTCGACCGAGCCCAGCGTGCCCATGATGCGCGCGTCGCCGCCGAGCAGATGCAGCGAATAGGCGATGTTGCCCGCACAGCCGCCGAACTCGCGGCGCATGGTCGGCACGAGAAAGCTCACATTCAGGATGTGGACCTGCTCCGGTAGGATGTGCTCCCGGAAGCGGCCTTCGAAAGTCATGATGTTGTCGTAGGCGAGCGAGCCGCAAATGAGCGTAGCCAAGGCGAGCGTCCTGTAAAAACGATAAAGGAAAAGGGAGCGTCGATGCGACAGCGCCGCGCATGAAGCGCGGCGCCGGAGTTCGTACGCGAAGGGTTTACTTCAGCGCGGCGAGTGCTGCGTCGTAGTTCGGTTCGTTCTTGATTTCGCCGACCAGTTCAGCGTGAACGACCTTGTCGTTCTCGTCGATCACCACCACGGCGCGAGCCGTCAGGCCGGTCAGCGGGCCGCTCGTCACGTCGACGCCGTAGGCTTGCGCGAACTCATGGCCACGGAACGTGGACGCCGTGACGACGTTCTCGATGCCTTCGGTCGTGCAGAAGCGCGATGCGGCGAACGGCAGATCGCCCGACACGACGATCACCGACGTGTTGGTCAACTTGGCGGCGGCTTCGTTGAACTTGCGGGTCGAGGTGGCGCAGGTCGGCGTGTCGAGGCTCGGGACGATGTTCAGCACTTTGCGCTTGCCGGCGAAATCGGCCAGCGACACCGGCTTCAGATCCTTGCCGACCAGCGAGAAAGCGGGAGCGGCCTGGCCGACCGACGGGAACGTGCCGGCTACTTCAATCGGGTTGCCACCCAGCGTGACTTGACTCATGTTGTTGTGCTCCGAAAATTCGTCAGTA
The DNA here is from genome assembly GCF_046028015.1 of Paraburkholderia sp. RL17-383-BIF-A. NCBI lineage: Bacteria > Pseudomonadati > Pseudomonadota > Betaproteobacteria > Burkholderiales > Burkholderiaceae > Paraburkholderia > Paraburkholderia sp. RL17-383-BIF-A. The sequence continues at coordinate 62,930 of NZ_JARESR010000024.1, forward strand.
ATGACGGTGGACGTACCCGGTCGGTGCCGGGCACGCAAGAATGCGTTACGGATAAAAAATCTGTACGCGGAAATTGGAAGCGACCGCATTGCCCGTGTCGAGATGCACGATCATGGTCTGGGTCGTGTGGGCGGGCAGGCCGGCCGCGATCGCCGTGCCGGGCGGTACATAGTCTTGCGGCCACAGCACGCGGCGTACCGCGACATTGTTCTGGTCGTCCAAAAGGGTGAGCTCGATGGCCGGATAGGCGAGCGCAATGTTGAAGCGGTTGCGCAGCGGCATCTTCAGTTCGAGCTTGTGCGGGCCGTCGATCTGCCGCAGATCGGAAGGTTCGACCTGCAAGCCGTCGATGTCGTGCGGTGGCGTGACGAGGCAGCCGAGCGTCGCGCAGGCCTTCGCGTAGAGCGTCTGGGAGCGCGGCAAGTACACCATCACCGTTTCGCGCTGCCACCAGGCGAGCTGCGCGAGCAGCGCAATGATCAACAGTCCCGCCACCACCGAACCGACGATAATCCAGCCCGTGCGCCGCGGCTCGGCCGGGCGCGTTTCGCGCACGACGGGGAAGGGCTCGGCGCCGTCGTTGACCGGCTGGACGGAGAAGGGCTCGCCGCTTGCCGGAACCGGGCCGGCGGTAGCGGCCGCGCTGGCACCACCGAAGCTTGCGGCGCCTGCGCCGGCCGCACCTACACCGGCCGCACCTACGCCCGCCGCGCCTACGCCGGCCGCGCCGAAACGCGGCTCATTGTCAGCGACGCCATGCAAAGTCGCCGATTCATCCAGGACCGGCTCTTCGAGCGGCGCGTCAGACGCGCGCTCGGTCTTATGCCAGACGCGCGGCGCTTCTTCGACGGGCGGATCGACGTCATACGCGAACGGGTCGAGCGGCGCGTCCGCCAGAATCGGTTCGTGGTCGGGTGGAATGGGCGCGGTGAATGCGCCGGCCGGCAGTTCGGGCTCCGCGGCGTGGCGCGGCGTGACCGCGACGCCTGCGTCGGTGGAGACCGGCGAGAGCGGCACATTGCCGGCATTGTGCCGCAGACGATTGTCGATGGCGGCGTCGGGTGCCGGCGCCCACGGATCCCAGGCTTCGGCGCTGAAGTCCGGACCTTTCGGACGCACGCCCGACAGTGCTTCGATCGCCGCGGCAGCAGCGACCGGTTTGGCGGAGGAGAAATCACCGCCTTCTGTGATGTCGAACAGGCTGCTCGACGCGTCGAATACTTCGTGGCAATGCCCGCAGCGGACTAGCCCGCGGCGTAGCGCGAGCTGTTCCGTTTGCAGGCGGAAGACGGTTTCACAGAAGGGGCAACGCGTCGCCAGGAGCATATTGAGCCGATAAGCCGGAAGGCCGTTGGTTGGACAATACGCCTTATTCTAATGGCTTTCGCGGCGCGTTCCCGACAGACATACCCAACCTTCGTGTTCGCGCCATACGCTGATATCGATCCATCGTGCGTAGACCTGCGCGACTTCGTCCGCTTGCCGAGCCAGAATGCCGGACAGCGCGATCCGGCCACCCGGCTTGACCTTCGATGAGAGCATCGACGCCATCAGCTTGAGCGGGTTGGAGAGAATGTTGGCGACCACGATATCGAACTCGCCAGTGGGACATTCGTCGGGCAAACCGTACGTGACGTCCGCGCGGTTACGCTCGCTGTTGTGACGCGCCGACTCGACCGCTTGCGGGTCGATGTCGATGCCGTACACCGGATCGGCGCCACACTTCTTCGCCAGAATCGCAAGGATGCCGGAGCCGCAGCCGTAGTCGAGCAATGACTGCCCGGGCTTCACCGATTGCTCCAGCCATTCCATGCAAAGCCGCGTGGTGGGATGGCTGCCGGTGCCGAACGCGAGGCCAGGATCGAGCTCCAGCACGAGTGCTTCAGGGTCCGGTGCGTCGTGCCACGACGGCACGACCCAGATACGTTCGCCGATCTTGATCGGATCGAACTGCGACTGCGTGAGCCGCACCCAATCCTGATCCTCGACTTCACGCACGGTGAATGACGGCGCTGTCTCCAGGCCGATTTCATTGGCTGCTGCGGTCAGCAGCACTGCCGGCTCGTGTTCCGGCGCGAGCAGTGCGATCACGCGCGAACGCTGCCACGCCGTGCGATCCGGCGTGAGACCGGGCTCGCCGAACAGCGGCTGCTCGTCGGGCGTGTCGGCGTCCGCATCTTCGACCGATACGGACAGCGCGCCCAACTCGAGCAGCGCGTCGGAGAATTCCTCCGCGTGCTCGCGTGCCAACTCGGCGATCAGTTCCCGGTAGCTCATGACTTACGCTTCTTCCGGCGCGGCCTGCTGCTTCGCGGCCAACCGGTTTTCGAGGTAGTGAATGCTGGTGCCGCCTTCGACGAACTTCGCGTCCAGCATCAGCTCGCGGTGCAACGGGATGTTGGTTTGAATGCCTTCCACCACCATTTCCGACAGCGCGATGCGCATGCGTTTGATCGCCTGTTCGCGCGTGGCGCCGTAAGCGATCAGCTTGCCGATCATCGAATCATAGTTCGGCGGTACGAAGTAGCCATTGTAGGCGTGCGAGTCGACGCGGATGCCGGGGCCGCCCGGCATGTGCCACGATGTCAAACGTCCCGGCGACGGAGTGAACTTGAACGGATCCTCCGCGTTGATCCGGCATTCGATCGCGTGACCCTTGAACACGATGTCGCGCTGACGGAAGGCGAGCTTCTCGCCGGCCGCAATGCGGATCTGTTCCTGCACGATGTCGACGCCCGTGATCAGCTCGGTCACGGGGTGCTCGACCTGCACGCGCGTGTTCATTTCAATGAAGTAGAACTCGCCGTTTTCGTACAGGAACTCGAAGGTACCCGCGCCAAGATAGCCCATCTTCTTGCAGGCGTCCGCGCAACGATCGCCGATACGGTCGATCAGGCGGCGCGCGATACCCGGCGCCGGCGCTTCTTCGATCACTTTCTGGTGACGGCGCTGCATCGAGCAATCGCGCTCGCCCAGCCAGACAGCATTCTTGAACGAATCGGCCAGCACCTGGATTTCGATGTGCCGCGGGTTCTCCAGGAATTTCTCCATGTAGACCTGCGGGTTGCCGAACGCACGGCCGGCTTCTTCGCGCGTCATGTTGACCGCGTTGACCAGCGCCGCTTCCGTGTGAACCACGCGCATGCCGCGGCCGCCGCCGCCGCCGGCGGCCTTGATGATGACCGGGTAGCCGACCTGGCGGGCAATCTTCACGATCTCTTTCGGATCTTCCGGCAATGCGCCTTCCGAACCCGGCACGCACGGCACGCCGGTCTTGATCATGGTCTGCTTGGCCGTGACCTTGTCGCCCATCATCCGAATCGTTTCCGGACGCGGGCCGATGAAGGTGAAGCCGGACTGCTCGACGCGCTCGGCGAAGTCGGCGTTTTCCGAGAGGAAGCCGTAGCCGGGGTGGATCGCTTCGGCGTCGGTGACTTCCGCCGCGCTGATCAGCGCGGGCATATTCAGATAGCTCAGGTTGGAAGGCGCCGGGCCGATACAGACCGCCTCGTCGGCGAGCTTCACGTACTTGGCTTCCTTGTCGGCTTCCGAATAGACGACGACTGTCTTGACGCCAAGCTCGCGGCAGGCGCGCTGGATACGAAGCGCGATCTCGCCACGATTGGCAATGAGGATTTTTTCAAACATAGCGGGTTTTCGACTCATCAATGGGCGCCGGGTTGATCACAACGCCGGCTGCCTCAGAGGATCGGTCGCGCGCCTTGGGGACTGCGGGCGCGCGGGCGGCATGCGCAAAAAAGAAGCGCTAAGCGTGCCGCGTCAGCCGACCACGAACAGCGGTTGGCCGTACTCGACCGCCTGGCCGTTTTCGACGAGGATTTCCTTCACCACGCCGGACTTGTCCGACTCGATTTCGTTCAGCAGCTTCATCGCTTCGATGATGCAGATCGTCTGGCCTTCCTTGACCGTGTCGCCCACCTGGACGAACGGGTCGGCGCCCGGCGACGGCGCGCGGTAGAACGTGCCGACCATCGGCGAGGTCACCACGTGGCCTTGCGGCGCGGCGGCGGCCGGCGTGGCCGGCGCAGCTGCGGCAGCGGCCGGCGCTTCACCGCCGATGGCCGGCGCCGGTTGCGCGTATTGCGGCGCATACGAGGCGGACGGTTGCACGTAAACCGGCGGCGCATTCTTGACGATGCGAACCTTGCCTTCGCCCTCGGTCACTTCGAGTTCGGAAATACCGGACTCCGAGACGAGGTCGATCAGAGTTTTCAGTTTACGTAGATCCATCAGGAAGCCCCTTTCAATGCGAAAAGTGCCGGCGCATACGCAGCCGGCGCAAATTAGACGTGTTTGGAATCAGCCGCGCGACGAGCCGGCGGCGAGCCGGTCGAGCGCGAATTCGAGCGCGTACAGATAACCCTTCCAGCCGAGGCCGCAAATGACGCCCTCCGCCTGGTCGGAAAAATACGAGTGATGCCGGAACGGTTCGCGACGATGCACGTTCGACAGATGAATCTCGACGAACGGGATGCCGACCCCCGCCAGTGCGTCCCGAATCGCCACGCTCGTGTGCGTGTACGCGGCGGGATTGATCAATATGAAATCGGTCTGTTCAGTCCGGGCGGATTGGATGCGGTCCACCAGAGCGCCTTCATGGTTGCTCTGGAACGACGCGAGTTCGACGCCGGCGTCCGCTGCGCGGTCCGCCAGCGCCTGATCGATCTGCGGCAAGGTCACGCGACCGTAGACCTCGGGTTCCCGGGTGCCGAGAAGGTTGAGGTTGGGTCCGTGCAGTACCAGCAGTCGCGTCATGGTCGCTTCTTTTTCCGTGGAATTGGGCGCACTTTAGCGCTGATTAGAGAAACTTGTCTAGTTTCCCGAACGTACGGTTAGATTACGGCGGCATTTTGCCGCCGCGCCGGGCGCCCATCTTCTCTCAAATCCGAGCGATTTGCGCGCATTTTTGCGCGTTCTGCGAGTATTTGAGTGTCAAAAGAATGTGAAATTTAAAGCGCGTCGAGGGTCTTTTTCAGCGCTTGCGGATCGATTTGTCCTAATTTTGTCGAGCGAATCTCACCTTTTGCGTCGATTACGACGGTAAAGGGCAGGCCGCCCGCCGTATTACCGAAGGCCCGCGCGAGGTCGGCCCCGCCGAAGCCCGTGACATACACCGGGTAGGCCACTTTCACTTTCTGCAGGAACGCCTGAACGTTTTTGTCCGAATCGACGCCAAGTCCGACGAACTGGATGCCTTTTCCTGCGTAGTCGCGCTGAAGCTGGGACAACGCCGGCATTTCTTCGACGCAAGGCCCGCACCACGAGGCCCAGAAGTTGACGACGATTGGGTGTCCTTTAAGCGAACTTAAGGTTTGCGGCTTGCCGTCCACGGTGGTCACCGGAGCGCTCCACAGTTGGGCGACAGCGCTTTCGCCGGAAGCCGGCTGTGCATTGGGCGCGACTTCGGTGTTGCCGCCGTTCAGCCAGTGGCTCGCCAGCACACCGCCGCCCGCGGCGACGATCGCGACAAGCGCGCCCGCCAGAATCCGTCTCGTGTTCATCTTGTCAGTCTAGTTAGTTGATGGGGCGACGTCGCTGCCGTCGAGCAGCGTCTGTACGGCTTGCAGATTCGCGCGCGCGGTACGGCCGCGCGCGTCGGCCCGTACCGCGCCGCGCAGGTCGTTCGTTTCGTAGAGCGCGACGTGCACGCCGACCGGTTCCGCCTCGCGCCCTTCATTGGTGGGGCGCCACAGGAAGCTGAGCGTCTCGACATAGCCGCGGCCGGCGAAATGCCGCGTTTCCGAAACGTCGTACTGGATGTTCGCGTTCAGGAAGTAGATCGCGACTTCTTTCGGGTTGTCGCAGAAAACCTGCAGGTGAATGTCCGAGTGTTCGCCGGCTGTGCCGCCGAGCACCGCGCCGGTCAGATAGGGGTTGAACGGCGCGAGCCGCTCCATCCAGTCGACCGCGATACGGCGCAGGCGCCGCAATAGAGCAGGCTGGCTGTCGCCCTGGAACAGCGACTGATATTCCCGGATTTCTTCTTCAATCTGGTCGTTATCCGGCAGCCATTCGCCGGCAACACGGCTCTCGCCGACCACCTGCCGGGCCGCTTTGCGCTTCGCCGTGGCGTAGTCCAGACCGTCTTCGGCGATCATGCGCGCAGCCGCGATGGCGATTTCCTCGCGCACGCGCTGCGGATCGAAATGTGATTTGCGAACCATCCCCCGATCATACTAGAGATTGATGACAGCCTTTCCTGGCGGGTCGCACCGCGCGGCCGGGCACGGGAAGTACGGGCAAGCGTTCATAGGGCGATCGGGAGGCGTCGGTTACAATAGCGTCCTTTGCAGACGGTCGATTCGGCCGCTCTTCTGCGCTCCCATCCCTCTCAGGAAAACGCCGGCCCGCCCCAAGTTTTCTTGCCCCTCTGGGGGCCTGGCGCGAAGCGGCAGGTTTAGGGGGTCGTTCCAGAAAAAACGCCCGCGCGGCACGACAGGCTTATGCACATCCACATCCTCGGTATCTGCGGCACGTTCATGGGCGGTCTCGCGGTCCTCGCGCGCGGCGCGGGCCACACCGTGACGGGTTGCGACGCCGGCGTCTATCCGCCCATGAGCACCCAGCTCGAGGCACAGGGTATTCGTCTGATCGAAGGTTATGACGCGGACCAGTTGAACGGTCTGAATGCCGACCTGTTCGTGATCGGCAACGTCGTCTCACGCGGCAACCCGCTGATGGAAGCCATTCTCGACCGCGGTCTGCCGTACACTTCCGGCCCGCAATGGCTCGGCGAGCACGTGCTGAACGGCAAATGGGTGCTGGCGGTGGCCGGCACGCACGGCAAGACGACCACCAGCTCCATGCTGACCTGGCTGCTCGAAGACGCTGGCCTCAATCCGGGCTTTCTGATTGGCGGCGTGCCGCTGAATTTCGGCGTGTCGGCCCGGCTGACCGATTCGAGCTTCTTCGTGATCGAAGCCGACGAGTACGACACGGCCTTTTTCGACAAGCGCTCGAAGTTCGTCCACTACCGGCCCAAAACCGCCGTGCTGAACAACCTCGAATTCGATCACGCGGACATTTTCCCCGATCTGGCCGCGATCGAAACGCAGTTCCATCATCTGATCCGCACCGTGCCGGGCATTGGCCGCATCGTGACGAACGGCCGTGAAGACGCGCTGGAGCGCGTGCTGACGCGCGGCTGCTGGAGCGAAGTGGAGCGTTTTGGTGTGCAGGGCGGCTGGGAAACCTTGCCCGCGGAAGACGGCGTGCCGGTCGACGAGCGTTTCGCCGTCTATCACAACAGTGAGCGCGTCGGCGTGGTCGAGTGGCAGGTGCAAGGCGAGCACAACCGCATGAACGCGCTGGCCGCGATCGCCGCCGCGCGCCACGTCGGCGTGCCGCCGGCGCAGGCGGCCAGGTCGCTGGCGAGCTTTCGCAACGTCAAGCGCCGCATGGAAGTGCGCGGCAGCGTGGACGGCGTGACGGTCTATGACGATTTCGCGCACCATCCCACTGCCATCGACACGACCGTCGCGGGGCTGCGCGCCCGCGTAGGGCGCGAGAACACGCGCATTCTCGCCGTGCTGGAGCCGCGCTCCAACACCATGAAGCTCGGCGTGATGAAAGCGCAATTGCCGGCCAGCCTCGCCGACGCCGATCTCGTGTTCGGCTACGGCGCGCCGACCGGCCGCGACGCGCTCGGCTGGAATCTCGGCGAGGCGCTCGCGCCGCTCGGCGGCAAAGCGCAGGCTTTCGACAATCTCGACGCGCTGGTCAAAGCGGTAGTCCACGCCGCGCGCCCCGGCGATCAGATTCTGGTGATGAGCAACGGCGGCTTCGGCGGCGTGCACCAGAAGCTGCTCGACGCTCTTTCCGCGCGAGGCACTTCGTGATCCTCTATCTGCACGGTTTCCGCTCGTCACCCAATTCGTTCAAGGCGCGCGTGCTGGCGGCGCGGCTCGTCGAACTCGGCCGCAGCGACGAATGGTGCTGTCCGATGCTGCCGGTCTCGCCGTTCGAGACGGTGGCGCTCGCCGAGTCGCTGGTGGCCGAAGCCAAGCCGAAAAACGTCACGCTGATCGGCAGTTCGCTCGGCGGCTATTTCGCCACTTATCTGGCGGAGAAGCATGGCTGGCCGGCGGTGCTGCTCAACCCGGCAGTCGTGCCGCAGCGCGACCTGAGCGCCTATCTCGGCGAGCAGCCGTTGTGGCACGGCGGCGGCAGCATCGTCGTCGAGCCGCATCATCTGGATGAATTGCGCGCGCTCGGCGTCGCGTCGATCACGCGGCCCGATCGCTATTATTTGATGGCCGCGACCGGCGACGAAGTGCTCGACTACCGCGAAATGCTCGCGCACTATCCCGGCGCACGCACTACGCTGATCGAAGGGAGCGACCACGCGATCAGCGAGTTCGCGCAATACGTCGACGAGGTGCTGGCCTTTTGCGACGCGGAAGACGTCGAACCGCCCGCCCCGCGCGAAGCAGCGTAGGGTCGGCCAGGCCGGGCTTTCCAGCAGCGAGACATTGGCTGCTGATCAGATTCATGCCGCCGGCGCGCGTGTAACGCGTCGCGGATCCACTACCACGAACACGTTGCCGTGCCGCGCATGCAGTGACCAATCGCAGAGCAAGATCGGGCGCGCCGGCAGATGCAAGTCAGAACGAGAGTATTGAGTGAACGTTTTCTTCGAGGAATCGGGCAGTTTCAAGGCGGGCAGCGTGCTGTCGCGCCAGGGCGATGCGTTTCAGGTCGAACTGCCGGGCGGACGCCGCGCCAAGGTGCGCGCGAAAGACGTGCTGATCGAATTCGAAAAGCCGACTGCGGCCGAGTTGATGCAACAGGCCGACGCCGCCGCGCAGGAGATCGACCTGGATTTCCTGTGGGAATGCGCGCCTGACGACGAATTCCCGTTCGCCACGCTCGGCGCCGAGTATTTCGGCGAGCGCTTCGGCTCGATCGAGCGCGCCGCGCTGGTGTTGCGCATGCACGGCTCGCCGGTGTACTTCCGCCGCAAGGGCCGCGGCATGTATCAGCGCGCGCCGCAAGAACAACTGAAGATGGCGCTTGCCGGACTCGAGCGCAAGCGTCAGCAGGCGCTGGTGCAGGCCGGCTATGAGGAAGAGCTGAAGGCCGGCCGTTTGCCGGAAGCCTTCACCGGCAGCAAGGCGCTGGCGCTGTTGACCAAGCCCGACAAGAACACGATCGAATACAAGGCGCTCGAAGGCGCGGCGGCGGCGCGCGGCATTTCGCAAGCGCGCCTGATGCTCGAATGCGGCGCCATTCCGTCGGCGCGCGCATTGCACGAGGCGAAGTTCCTCTCGGAGTTTTTCCCGCATGGCACCGGCTTCCCGCCGGTCACCGTCGGCGCGTTGCCCGAAGATCTGCCCGAAGCGAACGTGCAGGCGTTCTCGATCGACGACATCACCACGACCGAAATCGACGACGCCTTTTCCGTCGAGCATCTGGCCGATGGCCGTGTGCGGATCGGCGTGCACATTGCCGCGCCGGCGCTCGGTATTCAGCGCGGCGACGAGGTCGATGCGATCGCGCGCACGCGCCTGTCGACCGTGTACATGCCGGGCGACAAGATCACCATGTTGCCCGACAGCGTCGTCGAAGCGTTCACGCTGGCCGAAGGCGGCTTGCGCCCCGCGCTTTCGCTGTATGTGATCGTCAATCGCGAGACGCAGGAGATCGTCGCGAGCGAAACGCGCGCCGAGCGCGTGTTCGTGAAGAACAATCTGCGCCACAACACGCTCGACGAGCTGGTGACTGAAGAGGCGCTCGCCGCCGGCACCGGCGACTATCCGCACAAGGAAGACATCGCCGTGCTGTGGCCGTTCGCGCAGGCGCTGTTCGAAAAGCGTCAGACCGCGCGCGCCGGTTACGGTTTGCGTCGCGAAGTGCAGCGCAATACGGATTTCAACTTCTACGTGGAAGGCGAGCACATCACGATCACGCCGCGCCGGCGCGGTTCGCCGCTCGACACGATAGTCGCCGAGCTGGCGATTCTCGCCAACTCGTCGTGGGGCGCGTTCCTGCACGACCACGGCGTGCCGGGCATTTATCGCACGCAGCGCGCGTTCGGCGCCCCGACCGGCCCGAAGCGCACGCGCATGCAAACCAACGCCGCGCCGCATGAAGGCCTCGGCGTCACGCAGTACGCGTGGAGCACGTCGCCGCTGCGCCGTTATGTCGACCTGGTGAACCAGTGGCAGTTGATCGCCTGTGTGCAGCACGGCGTGACCGCCAAATTGGCCGCACCGTTCAAGCCGAAAGACGCCGACCTGTTCGCCGTCGTGCAAGGTTTCGACGATACCTACACCGCGTATGCCGATCATCAGCGCCGCATGGAGTACTTCTGGTGTCTGCGCTGGCTGAAGCAGGAAAACAGGAAGCAGGTGGTGGCATCGGTCGTGAAGGGCGATCTGGTGCGTCTCGAAGAGATTCCGTTGCTGCTGCACGTGCCGGGTCTCGGCGTGCACGCGCGCGGCACGCGCTTGCAGATGGAAGTGATGTCGATCGACGAGTTGACCGTCGAAGCGTCCGTGCGTCTCCTGCACGTGCTCGACGCGCCGACCGTGACGAGCGGCAGCGAGGCTGAGGAAGCGGACGAGAGCGAAGAGGAAATCATCGACGCTGCCGACGAGAGCGCCGAAGGCGAAGCCGAGGCTCAGGCCGAAGCCGAACTCGAGGGCAACGAGGCGGCCACGCCGAGCGACGCCGCCAATGGCGATGGCGCGAACGATCCCGCCACTCAACAGCAGATTGCGGAGCCCGGACGATGAGCGCCAACGATTCACTCGACCGTTATGCGGTCATCGGCAATCCGGTCGGCCATAGCAAATCGCCGTTCATTCATGGACGTTTTGCCGAACAGACCGGCGAGCCGGTCGAGTACGGCCGTCTGCTCGCGCCGGTGGATGCGTTCGTGCCGCATGTGCGGGCCTTCATCGAGGCAGGCGGGCGCGGGCTGAACGTCACCGTGCCGTTCAAGCTCGAAGCGCATGCGTTGGCCGACACGTTGTCGCCGCGCGCGGCGGCTGCGGGCGCGGTGAATACGTTGCGCGTCGACGCGAACGGTATTTTCGGCGACAACACCGATGGCTTCGGTCTCGTGCGCGATATCGAGGTGAATCTCGGCGTGTCGCTGAAGGGCGCGCGCATTCTGTTGCTGGGCGCGGGCGGCGCCGCACGTGGCGTGGTTCTGCCGATGCTCGAGCGCGCGCCGCATACGCTCACCATCGTCAATCGTACGGCGGAGAAGGCCGAAGCATTGGTCGGCCAGTTCGCGCAGGCCGCGAGTGACGCCTCGTGTCGTCTGAGCGGTGGTAGCGCGCGGGTGATCGAAGCGAGCGCGTATGACGTGATCGTCAATGCGACGGCGGGTAGTCTGGACGCGTCGTTGCCCGAGTGCGACGACCGCGCGTTCGGCAGCGGCACGCTCGCCTACGACATGATGTACGGCGCGCATCCGACGGTATTCATGGAGCACGCGCGGAAGCTGGGTGCACGCGGCGCCGATGGACTCGGCATGCTGGTCGAGCAGGCGGCCGAGTCGTTTTACGTTTGGCGCGGCGTGCGGCCCGACGGCGCGCCGGTGCTGGCCGAATTGCGTGCGCAGTTGGCTGCGCCGTCGCACGCTTAACTGCGCGTCACGCTAACGCTGCGTCTTACCTTGCCGAATTCAATGACACGAGGACCTGGAGCACGATGACAGCAACGCGGCGCGTGAGCCGGCCAGGTCCGGTGCGATGGATCGTCTATCTGGGCACGGTGGTGGCGATCGCTTGGATTGCGACGCAGGCGTTTTATTTCGCGCAGATCGCCGTTTGGAATTACGTCAATCCACGCAGCACTGCGTTTATGCGTTCGGACGCGTGGCGCTTGTCGCAGGATCGGCCGGATCTTTCCGTGCAGCATACGTGGGTGCCGTATGACCAGATTTCGCGCAATCTGAAACGCGCGATCATCGCTTCCGAGGATGCGAATTTCGTCAATAACAATGGGTATGAGACGGACGCTATCTTGCAGGCCTGGGAGCGGAATAAGGCCAAGGGCAAGATTGTGCGCGGTGGGTCGACCATTACTCAGCAGTTGGCGCGCAATCTGTTTTTGTCGCGGGAGAAGAGTTATATCCGCAAGGGGCAGGAACTCATCATTACGTGGATGCTTGAGGCCTTGATGGATAAGGAACGGATCTTTGAGATTTATCTCAACTCCGTTGAGTGGGGGAATGGGGTTTATGGGGCTGAGGCCGCGGCTCGTTATTACTATAAGACTTCAGCGAGTAAGTTGACTGCTGCGCAGTCGGCCCGGTTGGCTGTTATGTTGCCGCAGCCTAAGTATTTTGATGAGCATCGAGGGTCGCCTTATCTTGCGCAGCGGTCGCGGGTTATTGCTCGCAGGATGGGGGCGGCGGAGTTGCCCGATTAGTTTTTTTTTGCCTTTGCGGCGTGGTTGTGGTTTTGTTCTTTGGGTTTTTGGCCTTTCCTTGATTTGTTTGTGGTCTATTGGCGTTGCCCCTGTGCGGGGCGGCACCTACTTTCTTTGCCGCGGCAAAGAAAGTAGGCAAAGAAAGCCGCTTTGAACCGCCAGCCCATAAGCGGGTCCCCCGCACAGCCACGATAGTGGTGCATCTGGAGTCGGCGTTCTCGCACACTCGGCCTTCGTGACATGGCCGTCATGCCTTCCGCCTCACGCTACGCGTTCGCCGGAACGGTCTGCTCAAAAACATTGGTTGCGTTTGTGCGCTGTGGGGGCCGTGGGCTTCGCCTCGGCGAAATGCCGTAGTGTGCACCTCTTTTTTTTGATGCGGCTCCGCACTGGTGTTCACCAGAGCGCTCATGGTGGACGCATGATTCGCGCTTGGGTTAGTGTCGCAGTGCCCTCTAGACGATTAGGGCGCGTAGGTGGCGGCTTCGTCACGTAGCGACGCGATGCTTCAGCTTTTGGCGACGCGGTGCTTCTAGCTTTTCAGGTGCCTGTCGTAGTGGGGCATTGCGCCGTCAATGTGCCGTGGTAGTTGCTCGCGCGATCGTTCGGAAGCGGGTCCGTCCGTTCTCCAGCGTTCTCGTGGCGCCAATGCGTTCGCGCTTTTCTGATGCAGTCTGCGTAGCCTTCGAGAGAAGGTCCGCTGCGTGTCGCGCTGTGATGCGGTTTTGAGCAACGCCCTTCGCGTCGAGCGCGATGACCTGATACAACTCACGGTCGATTTCGACTTCGCGCTGGTAATCCTCCCCAGTGTCGATTAACAGTTCCAGCAACTTCCGCTGACTATGTCTCTCATCTCGCGTCACTGCCGGACTCCTAACTATTGAGGCCGCAAGCTTGATCAGTTTGTCCAGTTGGTCTAGTTGCCTTTCAACTAAACCGAAAGCGGATAGGGCGAGCTTTTCGTATTGAAGTGCGTCAACGGGTGGGCGCGACGTGACTCGAGAATTCTTGATGGATTTACTCATGGCGCGATCTCCCTGAAACTTGACTGGATCGCCCGTCACGCGCTTGGAGGGTGGTGAGCGGGCACAGTGACAGGTCGACAGACCGGCGTAGAACCAAACCGGCAGACCCGTAGGTCTCCATGCCAAGGCCCGCCCATGGAAAGGAGGCGTGCTTAAGCTAACGCGCGCCTGCGATACAGACGCGCGGGTTCTACTCTACGCATCAGGCTGTCGAACCTGAACCATCGCAATCGCGATGGCAAACCAAGTTTAGACAAGTCGCGCCGACAGTGATCACCTACCCAAGCTAAAAGGTGCGCGCCGCCATCATTTCCGAAATTTCCTAGGCACTTCGTCGGAATCGCGGCGACCGCACTAAGTAACTTCCGAGGGAATGCATCAAAAAATGGTGTTGTTGGCCGTCACGCACATGGCGATCAACTTCCGCGGCCGTGTCCGCGATCGCGTCCGCGAGGGTGCGGCTAGGCTTGGCAGGGCGTAACCGCCCAAAGGGACAGCACGGTGTGTCAGACCGCTGGCGATTGGATCGCCGGCGCTGACATTTCAATGATTGGCATCACGCCGAGGCGAAGCCGACGGCCCCCCGGCGCACAGATAAATCCACTTCAAGGCAGACCGTTCCGGCGAGTGCGCAGCGCGAGTCGGGAGGTATGACGGCCTTGTCACTTGCGCCGAATGTGCGAGAACACCGATTCCAGATGCACCACTACCGTGACTGTGCGGGGGACCCGCTTATGGGCTGGCGGTTCAAAGCGGCTTTCTTTGCCTACTTTCTTTGCCGCGGCAAAGAAAGTAGGTGCCGCCCCGCACAGGGGCAACGCCAATAGACCACTAAGAAAGCAAGGAAAGGCCAAAAACCCAAAGCGGCCACAAAAAACCCAAGGCACCAACCTTCCCATTATATGGATCAACCACTCACATATTGGAGGTTTCCCAAAAACCGCCCTACAATCCGAACCAACACGCAAAGCGCAACAAAGCAACGGCAAAAAAAGCCACGCAGCGCGAAAGCGACAGCAAAAAAACCGGAGACAAAGCCAACCATGCCCAAGGCAAAAAGGCAGCATCACGACGCCCAAAGCATCGCCCAAAGCATCGCCCAAAGCATCGCCAGAACGGCGCGCACGGCGAGCACCCAAGGCCCCCTCTCCGGCCCCGCGCTGTAAGCGCAAAAAACCACCGAAAAGCGAATCGCCATGAACAAAGCGATGCCCACTCACGCCGCGTCCGCGCCCGAAGCCGATCTGGCGTCATCCGCCGATCAAGCGACCCGCGCCGCGCCGCGCCCCGCGCCGGCCACGAAAGCGCCCCGCGCCAGCGCCGCTGTCCAACCGGCGCCGGTCGACGGAATCGCCTTACCCAGCACGCTGCTCGACATCACACCACAGCAAGCGGGCACGCAAACGCTCCTGCGCGGCCTGGCGATCCTGGAGGCAGCCGCGGCCGGCGTGCGCGACCTGCGCACCTTCGGCGCCGCGCTCGGCACGACCCGCAGCACGACGCATCGGCTGGTGAGCAGCCTCGTGCAGGCCCGCTATCTCCGCCAGGTGCAAGGCGGCTACCTGCTCGGCCCGAAGCTGATCGAACTCGGCACGATCGCCCTCGAACAGATGCCGCTCACCGCGGTCGCGCGTCAGCATCTCGAATCGCTCGCGGAACAGACGCTCGACACGATCCACCTCGGCGTGCGCGATGGCGACGACGTGCTGTACATCGACAAGATCCCCGGCACGCGGGGCCTCGAAATGCGCTCGCGCGTCGGGCACCGCATGCCGCTGGCGTCGACGGGAATCGGTAAAGCCATGATGCTCGATCTCACGCCGGACGTCTGGCAGTCGCTTTTCGATGCATCGCGTCGCGCGCTCGCCGGCGTCAGCTTCAAGCCGGATAACCGTCCCGACGCGCAGACCTTCATGCAGCGCATGACCAACTACGCCGCCGGCGGCTACACCTTCGACCTCGAAGAAAACGAGGCGTCGATCCGCTGCGTCGCGGCCCCGGTGCGCGATGCGTCGGGCGCGGTGGTGGCGGCGCTCTCGGTGGCGAGCACGATTCCGTATATGTCGCTCGAACGCATGGACGAACTGATTCCGGTCGTGCAGCGCGAAGCGCGCGCCATCTCGGAAGAACTCGGCTGGCGCGCCCCGCAACCGGCAACCCGCAGGATCAAGCGATGAAGCAAGCGGGTTCTCCCACCCCGGCAGCCAGCCACGCCGCAGCAGGCGCAGTCGACACCACGCACGCGCACGCCGCGCTGATCGCGCTCGATTGGGGCACGACCTCGCTGCGCGCGTATCTGTATGACGCGTCCGGCAATGTGCTGGCCACGCGCGCATCGACGGCGGGCATCATGAATCTGCCGCGCAGCGCGGAGCAGGGCGGCTTCGACGCGGCTTTCGAGGACGTCTGCGGCGCCTGGCTCGCAGACGCGCCCGGCGTGCCGGTGATCGCGGCAGGGATGGTCGGCAGCGCGCAAGGCTGGCTGGAAGCGCCTTATGTGGATACGCCGGCGAGCGCCGATGCGCTGGTGGCCGGCATCGTCCGCGTCGAGGCAGCCTGCGGTGTGACGCTGCATATCGTGCCGGGCGTCCTGCAGCGCGGCGAACTGCCCAACGTCATGCGCGGCGAAGAAACGCAGATTTTTGGCGCGCTCGGCGAAGAAGCGAACGTGACTAACGCCACGAACGCCACGCATCCCGCCGACAGCAAGCGCGCACTGATCGGTTTGCCCGGCACTCATGCGAAATGGGCGGTGGTGCAGGCGGGCCGGATCGAACGTTTTCACACCTTCATGACCGGCGAAGTGTTCGCGGCATTGCGCGAGCACACGATCCTCGGCCGCACGATGCTCACGCCGGATCTGCCGGACACCGGCGCATTCCTGCACGGCGTGAACATCGCGCGGGAAAAGGGTCAGGCGGGTGTGCTCGCGACCATATTCAGCTCGCGCACGCTCGGCCTCACCGGACAACTTTCGCGCGAACAACAGCCCGACTATCTGTCGGGATTGCTGATCGGGCACGAACTGGCCGGCCTCGACGCGGTGCTCACGCAACAGCAAAGCACGCTCGCCGGGCAGAGCCTGCGCCTGATCGGCAACGAAGCGCTGTGCGAGCGCTACCGCCTCGCGCTGGCGCAGTTCGGCTGCACTCAGGCGGAATTGGTCAAGCACGCCACCGAGCGCGGCCTGTGGCGCGTCGCCTCACAGGCAGGGCTGGTCAATCCGGCCGCTCACGCGGCACGCGCCGGCTAACCGGCAACGCCGCCGCTCACGAAACAAGGAACCGACATGCAACCTCACATCAATCTGCCCGCTCCGTACATGCCGCACGCGGGTTTGATCGCGGCGTTCGAGGCCTGTCCGCTGATCGCGATCATGCGCGGCGTGACGCCCGCCGATGCCGCCGAGCACGGCCAGGCGCTTTACGAAGCCGGCTTCCGGATCGTCGAAGTGCCGCTGAATTCGCCGCAGCCGTTCGACAGCATCGCTGCGATCCGCAAGGTGTTGCCGGCGGATGCGATCGTCGGCGCGGGCACGGTGCTGCATCCGAGTTTCGTCAACGACGTGAAGTCGGCGGGCGGCGAACTGATCGTGATGCCGCATAGCGATCCGGAAGTGGTCAGCGCCGCGAAAGCGCGAGGCATGGCCTGCGCGCCGGGCGTCGCGACGCCGACGGAAGCGTTCATCGCGCTGAAGAACGGCGCGGACGTGCTGAAGATGTTCCCCGCCGAACAACTCGGCTGCCAGGTCGTGAAGGCATGGCGCGCGGTGATCGCGGCGGAAGTGCCGCTGGTGCCGGTCGGCGGTATCACGCCCGACAACATGGGGCCGTTTCTCAGCGCGGGCGCGAACGGCTTCGGCCTCGGCTCGGCGTTGTACAAGCCGGGTCAGAGCGCGGCCGTGACCGCATCGCACGCGAAGGCGTTCATCAACGGTTTGCGCATTGCCCGCGCGGGTGCGAAGAAATGAAGCGGCTCGCCGGCAAAGTTGCTCTCGTCACCGGAGCCGGTCGCGGCATCGGCGCGGCGATCGCGCATGCGTTCGCGCGCGAGGGCGCGGCAGTCGTGCTGGCCGAACTGGACATCGAAACCGCGCAGCAGACGGCGGAGCATATCAAGTCGCAAACCGGCGCGCGCGTGCTCGCGGTGCCTACGGACGTGACGCAGGCGGCTTCGGTTCAGCACGCGGTGAGCGAAGCCGAACGCGCATTCGGCTCGGTCGACGTGCTGGTGAACAACGCCGGCATCAACGTGTTCTGCGATCCGTTGACCATGACGGACGACGACTGGCGCCGTTGCTTCGCCGTCGATCTCGACGGCGTGTGGAACGGTTGCCGCGCGGTGCTGCCGGGCATGGTCGAACGCGGCGCGGGGAGCATCGTGAATATCGCGTCGACGCATTCGTTCAAGATCATTCCGGGCTGCTTTCCGTACCCGGTGGCCAAGCACGGTGTGATTGGCCTGACCCGCGCGCTCGGCATCGAATACGCGCCGCGCAACGTGCGGGTCAACGCAATCGCGCCGGGTTACATCGAAACGCAATTGACGCACGACTGGTGGAACCAACAGGCCGATCCGGCCGCCGCGCAGCAGGCGACGCTGGATCTGCAACCGATGAAGCGCATCGGCCGCCCGGAAGAGGTGGCGATGACGGCGGTGTTTCTCGCCTCGGACGAAGCGCCGTTCATCAACGCCACCTGCATCACCGTGGATGGTGGGCGCTCCGCGCTGTATCACGACTGATTTTTGCAAGACCCGGATTGCGCAGGGGCGCAAGAAGTACACCGGACGACGCGCTGGCCGCGTGTGTCACAACCGGTACAAGAAGACGCGGCCGATACCTTCTCGTTACCAATTAGTCAGGAGACACGCATCATGAAACGTAGAATTTTCCTCACGCTGGCAGCAGCGGCGACGGGTGTGCTCTTCAACGCACCGGTCGCGCAAGCCGCTGATCCGGTGAAGATCGGCTTCCTCGTGAAGCAGCCGGAAGAGCCGTGGTTCCAGGACGAGTGGAAGTTCGCCGAAATCGCCGCCAAGGAGAAGGGCTTCACGCTGGTGAAGATCGGCGCGCCGTCGGGCGAGAAGGTGATGAGCGCAATCGACAACCTGTCGGCGCAGAAGGCGCAAGGCTTCGTGATCTGCACGCCTGACGTCAAGCTCGGACCGGGCATCGTCGCGAAGGCGAAGGCCGACGGCCTGAAGATGATGACGGTGGACGACCGTCTGGTCGACGGCGCGGGCAAGCCGATCGCGTCGGTGCCGCATATGGGCATCTCGGCATACAACATCGGCAAGCAGGTCGGCGACGGCCTGGCGGCGGAAATCAAGAAGCGCGGCTGGGACATGAAGGACGTGGGCGCAATCGACGTGACCTACGAACAGTTGCCGACCGCGCATGACCGCACGAGCGGCGCGACTGACGCCCTGATTGCCGCCGGCTTCCCGAAGGCGAACATCATCGCCGCGCCGCAAGCGAAGACCGACACGGAAAACGCGTTCAACGCCGCCAACATCGCGTTGACGAAAAATCCGAACTTCAAGCACTGGGTGGCCTACGCGCTGAACGACGAAGGTGTGCTCGGCGCGGTGCGCGCAGCGGAAGGCCGCGGCTTCAAGGCGGACAACATGATCGGTATCGGCATCGGCGGATCGGAATCGGCGCTGAACGAGTTCAAGAAGCCGTCGCCGACGGGCTTCTACGGCACGGTCATCATCAGCCCGAAGCGCCATGGCGAAGAAACCTCCACGCTGATGTACGACTGGATCACGCAAGGCAAGGCACCGCCGGCACTGACGCTGACCAGCGGCATGCTGGCCACGCGTGACAACGTTGCCGACGTGCGCCAGAAGATGGGCCTCGCGGCGAATTGAGCTGGTTGACTCAGTAGGTGATGAAATGAAGTGAACTGCCGGCGCGCCTTCTTACAAAGATCGGCGCGCCGGCAACAGCAAAAAAGATGAGTAGTAAAGACAGACGGTTCACACGAAGCATTAGGAGGCGAAGTGTCAGCGACGCTACGTTTTGACAATATCGGCAAGGTCTTTCCAGGCGTGCGCGCGCTCGACGGTGTGTCCTTCGACGTCAACGTCGGCCAGGTGCACGGCCTGATGGGCGAAAACGGCGCAGGGAAATCGACCCTGCTGAAGATTCTCGGCGGTGAATATCAGCCCGACTCGGGCCGCGTGATGATCGACGGCAACGAGGTGCGCTTCTCGAGCGCGGCGTCGTCGATCGCGGCGGGGATCGCGGTGATTCACCAGGAACTGCAATACGTGCCCGATCTCACGGTCGCGGAAAACCTGCTGCTTGGCCAGTTGCCGAACTCGCTCGGCTGGGTCAACAAGCGCGAAGCCAAACGCTTCGTGCGCGAACGCCTCGAAGCGATGGGCGTGGCGCTCGATCCGAACGCGAAGCTGCGCAAGCTCTCGATCGCGCAACGCCAGATGGTGGAAATCTGCAAGGCGCTGCTGCGCAACGCGCGCGTGATCGCCCTGGACGAGCCGACCAGCTCGCTGTCGCATCGCGAGACCGAGGTGCTGTTCAAGCTCGTGCGCGACCTGCGCGCCGACAATCGCGCGATGATCTACATCTCGCACCGCATGGACGAGATCTACGAGCTATGCGACGCCTGCACGATCTTCCGCGACGGCCGCAAGATTGCGTCGCACCCGACGCTCGAAGGCGTGTCGCGCGACACCATCGTCAGCGAGATGGTGGGGCGGGAAATTTCGGATATCTATAACTATTCGGCGCGGCCGCTCGGCGAAGTGCGCTTCGCGGCGAAAGCGATCGAAGGCCACGCGCTTGCGCAACCGGCCAGCTTCGAAGTGCGGCGCGGCGAGATCGTCGGCTTCTTCGGCCTGGTGGGCGCGGGCCGCAGCGAACTGATGCATCTGGTGTACGGCGCCGATCACAAGAAGGGCGGCGAGCTGGTGCTCGACGGCAAGCCGATCAAGGTGCGCAGCGCGGGCGAAGCGATCCGGCACGGCATCGTGCTGTGTCCGGAAGACCGCAAGGAAGAGGGCATCGTCGCGATGGCGACCGTGTCGGAGAACATCAACATCAGTTGCCGCCGTCACTATCTGCGCGCGGGGATATTCCTCGATCGCAAGAAGGAAGCGGAAACCGCGGACCGTTTCATCAAGCTCCTGAAGATCAAGACGCCGAGCCGCCGTCAAAAGATTCGCTTCCTCTCGGGTGGTAATCAACAGAAGGCGATTCTGTCGCGCTGGTTGGCCGAGCCGGATCTGAAAGTGGTGATTCTCGACGAGCCGACCCGCGGTATCGACGTCGGCGCGAAGCACGAAATTTACAACGTGATCTATCAGCTTGCCGAACGCGGCTGCGCGATCGTGATGATTTCGTCGGAGTTGCCGGAAGTGCTCGGCGTGTCCGACCGGATCGTCGTGATGCGCCAGGGCCGGATTTCCGGCGAACTGGCGCGCAAGGATGCAACGGAACAATCGGTGTTGAGCCTCGCGCTGCCGCAAAGCTCGACCGCGCTGCCCGAAACTGCTGCCCAACAGGCGGCCTGAACATCATTCGGACGAAAGTCCGGCAACCCGTGGGGAACGGGAGGAGTCTTCAACATGCAAGCCAGAGAAAACCTCGCGCAACAGGCCGCCAAGAGCGCCGCTGATGCGCTGATTCCGCAGTCCAACGACAAGGCGAAATGGTGGCAGCAGATCACCGAGTACAGCCTGATCGTGATCTTCGTCGTGATGTTCGTCACGATGTCGCTGACCGTCGATCACTTCTTCTCGATCGAGAACATGCTCGGCCTCGCGCTGTCGATTTCGCAGATCGGCATGGTCGCGTGCACGATGATGTTCTGTCTGGCCTCGCGCGACTTCGACCTCTCGGTCGGTTCGACGGTCGCGTTCGCCGGCGTGCTGTGCGCGATGGTGCTCAACGCCACCGGCAACACGTTCATTGCGATCATCGCCGCGGTGGCGGCGGGCGCCGTAATCGGTTTCGTCAACGGCGCGGTGATCGCGTATCTGCGCATCAACGCGCTGATCACGACGCTCGCCACGATGGAAATCGTCCGCGGTCTCGGCTTTATCGTCTCGCACGGTCAGGCGGTCGGCGTGTCGTCGGACACGTTCATCGCGCTCGGCGGCTTGAGCTTCTTCGGCGTGTCGCTGCCGATCTGGGTCACGCTGCTGTGCTTCATCGTGTTCGGCGTGATGCTCAACCAGACCGTGTACGGCCGCAATACGCTCGCCATCGGCGGCAATCCGGAAGCGTCGCGTCTGGCCGGTATCAACGTGGAACGCACGCGCGTCTACATCTTCCTGATTCAGGGCGCGGTGACCGCGCTGGCCGGTGTGATTCTGGCCTCGCGTATCACGTCCGGTCAGCCGAATGCCGCGGAAGGTTTCGAGCTGAACGTGATCTCGGCGTGCGTCCTGGGCGGCGTCTCGCTGCTCGGCGGCCGCGCGACGATTTCCGGCGTCGTGATCGGCGTGCTGATCATGGGTACGGTCGAGAACGTGATGAACCTGATGAACATCGACGCGTTCTATCAGTACCTCGTGCGCGGCGCGATCCTGCTCGCCGCCGTGCTGCTCGACCAGTTGAAGAACCGCGGCTCGCGGGATTAAACGCGCGACCCACTCACTTGCTCTAAAAGGAATCGAACGATGTCGTCTCCGGCCAATGCAAACGCCCGTCTCGCGGACAGCACCTTCGCACGCTATCCGAGTCTTGTGGATCGCACGGTATTGATCACGGGCGGCGCGACCGGCATCGGCGCATCGTTCGTCGAGCATTTTGCGGCGCAAGGCGCACGCGTCGCGTTCTTCGATATCGATGCGAGCGCCGGTGAAGCGCTCGCCGACGAACTCGGCGATTCGAAGCACAAGCCGCTGTTTTTGCCGTGCGATCTCACCGATATCGACGCGCTGCAAAAAGCGATCGCCGACGTGAAGGCCACGCTTGGGCCCATTCAGGTGCTGGTGAACAACGCCGCGAATGACAAACGCCACACGATCGGCGAAGTCACGCGCGAGTCGTTCGACGCGGGCATCGCGGTGAATATCCGTCACCAGTTCTTCGCGGCGCAAGCGGTGATGGAAGACATGAAGGCGGCCAACAGCGGCTCGATCATCAACCTCGGTTCGATCAGCTGGATGTTGAAGAACGGCGGCTATCCGGTGTATGTCATGTCGAAGTCGGCGGTGCAGGGTTTGACGCGCGGTCTCGCGCGCGACCTCGGTCACTTCAATATCCGCGTCAATACGCTCGTGCCGGGCTGGGTGATGACCGAGAAGCAGAGGCGCCTGTGGCTCGACGACGCGGGCCGTCGCTCGATCAAGGAAGGGCAGTGTATCGACGCCGAGCTGGAACCGGCCGACCTCGCCCGCATGGCGCTCTTCCTCGCCGCCGACGACAGCAAGATGATCACCGCGCAGGACATCATCGTCGACGGAGGCTGGGCGTGAGTGCGAACGCTTCGTCAGGCGCGGCTGCACAGCGCGCGGCGCTGCTGCTCGACACGAAGTGCACGCTCGGCGAAGGCGCGACATGGTGCGCGCAAACCGGCCGCTTCTACTGGACGGATATCGAAGGCGCGCGCCTGTGGCGCTATGACCCGAGCGACGGCCGCAGCACGTTCTGGCGCATGCCCGAGCGGCTTGCCACGTTTGCGCTGTGCGCCGATCCGCATTACCTGTTGCTTGGTCTCGCCACGCATCTCGCGTTCTTCGATCTGGCTACCGGCGAGACACGGCGCATCGTCGACGTCGAACCCGGTTTGAACACGCGCGTGAACGACGGCCGCTGCGACCGTCAGGGCCGCTTCGTGTTCGGGACCAAAGATGAGAGCGCGCCGGTGCAGCCCGTCGGCGGGTTCTACCGTCTCAATCACGATTTGTCGCTGGAGCGTTTGCCGCTGCCCGCGCCGGCGATCTCGAACAGCATCGCGTTCAGTCCCGACGGCGCGACGATGTACTACTGCGATTCGCCCACGCGCGAAATCCGCGTCTGCGACTATCGCGCGGATGGCAGCGTCGCCAACGATCGCCTCTTCACGCGCCTGACCGACGCCACCGGCGAACCCGACGGCTCGACTGTCGATCGCGACGGCGGGCTGTGGAACGCGCAGTGGGGCGGCCGGCGGGTGGTGCGTTATGGCCCGGACGGCGTGGAAACGGAGCGCGTCGACGTGCCGACCGCGCAGCCCAGTTGCGTCGCGCTGGGCGGGGCGCAACTCGGCACGCTGTACATTACGAGCGCGCGTTGCGACCTCGATGCTGCCGCGCTCGCCGACGATACGCGGGCGGGCGGCGTGTTCATCGCGACGCCCGGACGGCGTGGTTTGCCGGAACCGGTGTTCCAAGGCGCGCCTGCTTAGCGCAGAATGACGCTGCCTCGGTCTCGAGGCAGCAACGAAGCAACGCAGCAACGAAGCGCAATGAGGCATTGAATCTGAAAGTGTGTCGCAAGTTGATGTTGCAATACCAGTGGCAGCAAATCGGCAGCATGCAGTTCGGACCCAGAGGCGACCCGGTCAAGAAAATCGCCCTACAGCATCCGTCAGCAATGACGGCAACGTCCCAAGCCTCTCGATGGAGCCAGATATGACTGTTGCGAATCTCGTTTCCTCCTCCCCACAGACCTCTCAGAGCCGACGCTCGCGACTCGCCGCGGCGGCCAATCCGGTGCTTCCGGGTCCCAGCACGTCGGCGGTGGCCGTCGGCGAAACCAGCGGCGGCGATGTCGCGTGCATTACGCTCGCCAATGCGCATTTGCGTCTCGATGTCGCGCCGACGCTCGGTGGCGGCGTCACCCGTTTCGACTGGCGCAACGACGGCGCGCTCACGCCGATCTTCCGGCGCTGCCGCCATGTCGGGGTCGATACGCAGCCGAACGAACTCGCGTGCTATCCGCTGCTGCCGTATTCGAACCGGATCGGCGGCGGCCATTTCAACGTGGCGGGCCGTCGCGTCGAGGTGCCGCGCAATCGCGCCGACGAACCCCTGCCGATTCACGGCGACGGTTGGCAATCGGCCTGGCAGGTCGCCGAGTCGGACCGTGAAAACGTGCGGCTCACGCTCGATCGCCGCGATGGCAAGCCCTACGCATACAGTGCGACGCAAACCTATACGCTGGACGGCCCGACGCTCGTCGTGACGCTCGAAATCGAAAACGCCGGGCGTGAAGCGCTGCCTTTTGGGCTGGGCGTACATCCCTTCTTCGTGCGTGACGCGGACACCGAGTTGTCGGCGGCGGCCGGCGGCCTGTGGCTCTCCGGCGACGACTGGCTGCCCGTGCGGCACGTGCCGGCGCCGCCCGCCTGGCAATTCGGCGTGGCGTATCCGCTGCCGGAAACCATCGTCAATCACGCTTTCACCGGCTGGAGCGGCCAGGCGGCGGTGGTGTGGCCCAAGCGCCGCCTGTCGCTGAACATTGCCGCCGATACCGACTACTACGTGCTATACACGCCGCCGGGCGAAGACTTCTTCTGCTTCGAACCCGTCGATCATCCGATCAACGCGATGAATCTGGCCGGCGGCGCGAGTGAAAACGGCATGACCTTGCTGGGACGCGGCGAGCGTCTCACGCGCACGTTCCGCTTCACCGTCGAGCGCACCGGTTTGCGCTCGATGCCGGGAGCGCGCGGCTCGAAGCGCAAGCAGTAGCGGGCGAGGGTGGCGCGACAGGGCGGACGTGTGCATGCCCTGATGCGCTGCGGGCAATCGGCTCGCACGCTTCGCGAGCGCCAGGCCGATGCCGTGCGCACCTAGGGCGCGTTGCGGACGCTAGCCTCGCCTGTCCGCATCTCGCTCCGGACCAACGCTGCGCACGCTCGCAGCGCGGCCCGCTCTGCATGACAGGTAAAATACGCGCCTCTTCCGTTTTCCTGCTCGCCGCGAGACCCACCATGTCCAATTTCATCCAGACACTTAACGACGCCTGGCAGCGCACCAACTCGCTGCTGTGCGTCGGCCTCGATCCCGAGCCCAGCAAATTCCCGGGCGCGCTCGCGGGCCGGCCCGAAGCGATTTTCGACTTCTGCCGCACGATCGTCGACGCAACGGCGCCGTATGCGTCGTCGTTCAAACCGCAGATTGCCTACTTCGCGGCACATCGCGCGGAAGACCAGCTCGAGCAGTTGATCGCCCACATTCACGCGAACCATCCGGGGCTGCCGGTGATTCTGGATGCGAAGCGCGGCGACATCGGCAGCACCGCCGAGCAATATGCGCGCGAGGCGTTCGAGCGCTATCAGGCCGACGCGGTCACGGTGAATCCGTACATGGGTTTCGATTCGATCCAGCCGTATCTGGAGCACGAAGGCAAAGGCGTCATCGTGCTGTGCCGCACGTCGAACGCGGGTGGCTCCGATCTGCAATTCCTGGAAACGGGCGGCCGTCCGCTGTATCAGGTCGTCGCGCAACTGGCGGCTGACAAATGGAATGCAAGCGGCCAACTGGGCCTGGTGGTCGGCGCGACGTTCCCGAAGGAAATCGAAGTGGTGCGGGGGATTGTCGGCGATATGCCGCTGCTGATTCCGGGCATCGGCGCGCAAGGCGGCGACGTGCAAGCCACGGTCAACGCCGGCCGTACCGCGAATGGCACGGGCATGCTGATCAACTCGTCGCGGGCGATTATCTACGCGGGCAAGGGTGACGATTTCGCCGAAGCCGCAGCGAAGGCCGCGATGGAAACGCGCGACCGGATCAACGCGTTCCGGTAATCGCAGGCTGTTTTTTCGAAGACAGCTTCATGAGCGGGTGGGGTTCAAACGGGCCCTAGCCGCTCGATCAACGCCGCATGCTGCGGATGCCGCGCTTTCAGCGCATCGACATCCGCCAGCTCGAATTCGCTGAATTCAAAACCCGGCGCGACGGTGCAGCCCACCAGCGCGAAGGTCGCCGGATCCGCGCACTCCGCCGCGAACCACAAACCTGCGGGCACCACGGCCTGAAACACAGCGTCGGCATGCGTCAGCGCGTTGCCGAGTCTGTGCGTCACCAGCGCGCCGGTCTCGTCGAGCACGTGAACGTGCAACGGCTCGCCCGCATAGAAATGCCAGACCTCGTCGGATTTGATCCGATGCCACGCCGAATGCGCGCCGTCACTGAGCAGGTAGTAGATCGCTGTCGACGCCGAGCGGGTTTCCGTGGAACCGCCGCCGTTTTTGTCGCGCATCACGCGCTCCGCCGACCGATATGTTTCGCTAAAAAATCCGCCTTCGGGATGCGGCTTGAGATCGAGGCGGCGGACCAGTTCGTCTTTGACTGCGCGCGAATCAGGCATGGGCTTTCCGCGTTGAAGAAGGGTTAATGCTCGCGCTCGTCGAGCAAGGCGAGTACCCCGCGCAAGGCATGTGCGGCGGCCTGCACGCGAATCTTTTCGCGGTCGCCCTTGAAAATCTTCGTTTCCACCGACGTATGCAGCCGGTTGCTCCAGCCGAACGACACCATGCCGACCGGCTTGGTCTCGGTGCCGCCACCCGGACCGGCGACGCCGGTAATCGACAGCGAAACCTGCGCGCGGCTATTGCGCAGCGCGCCTTCGGCCATGGCGCGCGCCACCTGCTCGCTCACCGCGCCGTGCTTCTCGATCAACTCGGCGGGCACGCCGATCATTTCGCTCTTCGCCTGATTCGAATACGTGACGAAGCCGCGCTCGAACCAGCCGCTGCTGCCGGAAATGTCGGTGATTGCGGTCGCCACCATGCCGCCCGTGCAGGACTCGGCGGTGACGAGCATCAGGCGCTCGTCGCGCAGACGGTTGCTCACGCGAATGGCGAGCTGATGAACGACGGAATCGGTAGGCATGGCGTCAATCCGGAGAGCAGGGGACCGGCGGTGGCTGCCCGGCGGCGCGCGGGCCGCCGGGCAACGGTTATACGGACATGCGCCAGAGCGCAATCACGAGCAGCGTGAAAAACGCGGCGACCAGGTCATCGAACATGATGCCAAAGCCACCTTTCAGACGTCGATCGAAATAACCGATGGGCGGCGGTTTCACCATGTCGAAGAAGCGGAACACGATGAACGCCCACAGCTGGCCGGTCAGCGTGACCGGCGTGACCATCAGCAGCACCAGCCAGAAGGCGATGATTTCGTCCCACACCACGGGCGACGGATCGTCGATGCCGAGCTTCTTCGCGGTAAACCCGCAAATCGCAATCCCGCCGAAGAAGCCGGCGACGATCAGCGCGCCCCATTCGACCACCGTCAGGTAGCGGCTCAGGACGGCGAACGAGGCCCACGCGAAGAGCGTGCCGATCGTGCCCGGCGCGACTGGCGACAAGCCGCTGCCAAACCCCAGCGACAGGATGTGCAGCGGATGCGACAGCATGAAGCGCGCGGTGGCACGGCGCGGCTGACGGCCCGGCGGACGCGGATCGGGCGCGCGCGGCGCGCGGGGCGGTTCGCCGCCGATGAGTTTGTCGGCAGCGCCGAGCGGGGGATCAGTCTGCATGAAAGTGGTCGAAGCCTTGCAACGTCAGTGTGAGCGGCGCGCCAGCGGTGTCGTGCCAGCTGATCGCCGGGCGCTCGGCCGCCGCCTGGAGAGCGCTTATTGTACCGATGCGGGTGACCGGCACACCCACCTCGCGACCTGCCGCTTCGATCGAGGCGCGCGCCGAGGCCGGCGCGGTGAAACACAGCTCGTAGTCGTCGCCGCCGGCGAGCGTGCAGCGGCGCTGGATCTCGGGCGAGAGGCGGCGCAGCGCGTCCGAGCGCGGCACGGCGTCGACGTCGACGGCGGCTCGAAGATTCGATCGTTCGAGGATGTGCAGCAGGTCGCCGGCGAGGCCGTCCGAGAGGTCGAGCGCCGCGTGGGCGATGCCTCGCAGTGCCAGCCCGAGCGCGACACGTGGCTCCGGGCGTTCGAGGGCGCGACGAAACGTCGCAGCGTCGCTGGCATCCGCGGACCACTCACCGCGCTGCACGCCGAGGCCGGCGCGCGCGTCGCCGAGCGTGCCGGAAATCCAGATATCGTCACCCGGCTGCGCGGCGTCGCGGCGCAGCGCCGCGCGCGGCGGCACGCTGCCGAACACGGTGATGCACAAATTCAGCGGGCCCCCCGTCGTATCGCCGCCGACCAATTCGCAGCCGTAGCGTTCGGCCAGCGCGAACAGCCCTTCGCTGAACGCGGCGAGCCACGCTTCATCCGCTTTCGGCAGGGCGAACGCCAGCGTGAACGCCAGCGGTTTGGCGCCCATGGCGGCGAGGTCCGACAGATTGACCGCCAGCGCTTTGTGACCCAGCGCCTCGGGATCGACGTCAGGAAAGAAGTGGCGGCCTTCGACGAGCATGTCCGTCGAAATCGCCAGCATTTCGCCTGCGGGCGGCGCGAGCAGCGCACAGTCGTCGCCGATGCCGAGCGTGCCGCCCGCGGCGTCGGAGGGCCGCGCCGCAGCGCGGCGGGCGAAGAAGCGATCGATCAGCGAAAACTCGGAGAGCATGGTGGCGATGGATGAACGGATAAGTGCCGCGAAGTTCGGCTAACGGCGCGCATTGTACGAAGTGCACAAAGGGTCGAGACTCGATCCGCCGGCAACTCCGAGACGGGTGACGTTCGGGCGCCAGCAGGTTACGCCAGCCTTTCGCTCTGTTTCAGTCGCGGCAGTTGTACCCGTATTGAAGGAATTGGGCCGGCAATTGGGGCTACAATGCCGTCGAACGTCTATTCTAATCTGCCCTTCGAAGCCCGCCTTATGTCGACTCCCGTCAATAGCAAACTCCGCGAAGCCGCCCTCGATTACCACGAGTTTCCCACCCCCGGGAAGATCGCGATCGCCCCGACCAAGCAGATGATCAACCAACGCGACCTCGCGCTGGCGTACTCGCCGGGCGTGGCATTCGCGTGTGAGGAAATCGTCGAGAACCCGCTGAACGCCGCGCGCTTCACCGCGCGCAGCAACCTGGTCGGCGTGGTCACGAACGGCACCGCGGTGCTCGGTCTGGGCAACATCGGGCCGCTCGCCTCGAAGCCGGTCATGGAAGGCAAGGCCGTCCTGTTCAAGAAATTCGCCGGCATCGACGTGTTCGATATCGAACTGAACGAGTCCGACCCGCACAAGCTGGTCGACGTGATCGCGGCGCTGGAGCCGACCTTCGGCGGCATCAACCTCGAAGACATCAAGGCGCCGGACTGCTTCATCGTCGAACGCGAATGCCGCAAGCGCATGAAGATTCCGGTTTTCCACGACGACCAGCACGGCACGGCGATCGTCGTCGCGGCGGCCATCACCAACGGTCTGAAGGTGGTCGGCAAGGACATCAAGGAAGTCAAACTGGTGTCCTCGGGCGCGGGCGCGGCGGCGCTGGCCTGTCTGGACCTGCTGGTCGACATCGGCTTGCCGCTCGAAAACATCACCGTCACCGACCTGGCCGGCGTGGTCTACAAGGGCCGCGTCGAACTGATGGACCCGGACAAGGAGCGTTTCGCGCGTGAAACCGACGCCCGCACGCTTGCCGAAGCGATCGGCGGCGCGGACGTTTTCCTCGGCCTCTCGGCCGGCGGCGTGCTCAAGCAGGACATGGTCAAGCAAATGGCGGACAAGCCGCTGATTCTGGCGCTGGCCAACCCGACGCCGGAAATCCTGCCGGAACTCGCACTGGAAGTGCGTCCGGACGCCGTGCTGTGCACGGGCCGCACGGACTACCCGAACCAGGTGAACAACGTGCTGGTGTTCCCGTTCCTGTTCCGCGGCGCGCTGGATGCGGGCGCGACCACGGTGACGCGGGAAATGGAAATCGCGGCGGTCAATGCGATCGCCGAACTGGCGCGCCAGGAGCAGAGCGATATCGTCGCGACGGCGTATGGCATTCAGGACCTGTCGTTCGGCCCTGAGTATCTGATTCCGAAGCCGTTCGATCCGCGCCTGATCGTCAAGGTCGCGCCGGCCGTGGCGAAGGCCGCGATGGATTCGGGCGTCGCCGAGCGTCCGATCGAGGACATGGATGCTTACGAACAGCATCTGCAGCAGTTCGTGTATCACAGCGGCACGACCATGAAGCCGATTTTCCAGCTGGCGCGCGGCGTCGAGCCGGAGAAGAAGCGCATTGTGTTCGCGGAAGGCGAAGAAGAGCGCGTGCTGCGCGCGATGCAGATCATCGTCGACGAAAAGCTGGCCAAGCCGATTCTGATCGGCCGCCCGGCTGTGATCGAGCAGCGTATTGCGCGCTACGGTCTGCGTCTGGTCGCGGGTCAGGACTACACGGTCGTGAACACCGACCACGACGAGCGTTACCGCGACTTCTGGCAGGAATATCACAAGATGATGTCGCGCAAGGGCATCAGCGCGCAGATGGCCAAGCTCGAAATGCGCCGCCGCACCACGCTGATCGGCGCGATGCTGGTGGAAAAGGGCGAAGCCGACGGCATGATCTGCGGCACGGTGTCGACCACGCATCGGCACCTGCACTTCATCGATCAGGTGATCGGCAAGAAGGAAGGCGCGAAGGTCTACGCGGCGATGAACGCGCTGGTCCTGCCGAATCGTCAGATCTTCCTCGTGGATACGCACGTGAACGTCGATCCTACGCCGGAGCAACTCGCCGAAATCACGATCATGGCGGCGGAAGAAGTGCGCCGTTTCGGTATCGAGCCGAAGATCGCGCTGCTGTCGCATTCGAACTTCGGCACCAGCAACGCGCCGACCGCGCAGAAGATGCGCGACACGCTGGCCATCCTGCGCGAACGCGCGCCGGACCTGCAGGTGGACGGCGAAATGCACGGCGACATCGCGCTCGACGCGAATCTGCGCCGCGAAGTGATGCCCGACTCAACGCTCGAAGGCGACGCGAACCTGCTGGTGCTGCCGAACATCGACGCGGCCAACATCTCGTACAACCTGCTGAAGACCGCCGCGGGCAACAACATCGCGATTGGTCCGATGCTGTTGGGCGCGGCCAAGCCGGTGCACGTGCTGACGGCTTCGGCGACGGTGCGCCGGATCGTCAACATGACGGCGCTGCTGGTGGCGGATGTGATCGCGGCGCGTTAATTCGCGATCCAGACAAAGCATGGCGCGGGAACGTCCGCGCTTTGAAAAAAAAGGCGTGCCCGCAACGGGCACGCCTCAGGGTGAACAGGGGATACCTCACCCTAAAAACGGCAAGTCAGACAAAATTCCGCCTTCAAAGAGCGCTCAACGGCTATAAGCCATTGCAACGGCGCATTCAGATGCTTGCAGACGCAGACGCAGCGGCCTGCCGACCACCCCCTCACACGCCCGCCTTCACTCCATTTGCACCGTTAGAATAAATTTTAGCTTGACTAAGCTATTTATTCTGTCAAAAGTCGTCAAAGTCCCTCCGGTGGGCCATTCCCGCCTGATTGCAAGTTTGGGGTCGGCTGGCGAGCGTTGATTCCGGGGGCCATTAGCGATACCCTTACGTCTTTCATGGTCGTCAAACTCGTGATCTAACAGCGGGGAACCTTGATACATGGCACGCAAGTGGCAACGCATGAAAGGCGTGCTGATCAGTGCTGTTACGCTGTGCGCTCTATCTGGCCCCGTGCCTGGCGCGTATGCACGCGACTCCACGGCGCCCGCCGACTCGAACGCGCAGTTTCAGGGCACGATCGCGCTGGCGCAGTTGCCACGCGAAGCGGTCAATACATTGAACTTGATTGCCGCAGGCGGGCCTTACCCGTATGAGAAGGACGGCATCGTATTCGGCAATCGCGAACGGTTGCTGCCGGCCCATCGGCGCGGCTATTACCACGAATACACCGTTTCCACGCCTCGCTCACGTAATCGCGGGGCGCGTCGCATCGTCTGCGGAGGTCCGCTGAAGCGAACCGACAATTGTTACTACTCGGACGACCACTACACCAGTTTTAATCGTATTGTTGAATGACATCGGGATGAACGGCATGAGCGACAACGTCTACGCGCACGACTCCGGAGTCGCGACGGATCTTTTCGCGGCCGGCGACGGCAATCTGTTCCAGCGCGTCATGCAGATGCGAGCCGCCGATCAGGGCCGCGAGAACCAGAGCGAAGCAGGCACTGTGGTTTCATCGAACGAGGAGCCCATGAGTCTTTTCAAGACCGTACGACCGAACATCGTACAGTCGATCCGCGCGTTCCGCGTGCAGGATCTGGCCGACGAGGCCAACCAGCTCGGCCAGCATTTTCTGTATGCGTATTGCGCCAATGCGCAGTCCAAACAGGAAGTGCTGGAGACTATCGCGACGTCGTTCCTGTTTCCGAAACACTTCGGCAAGAATTACGACGCGCTTTACGACTGTTTGACCGATCTGGTTCATAAGGCGGGTGCGCAGCCGGGCTTCGTGATTGTCCTCGAGCAGTTGCCGGTGGCGCAGAAGTTCGACAAGGAAGGGCGCGAAACGCTGCTGGACGTGTTCCGCGAAGCCTCCGAATTCTGGGCCGAGCGCAAGGTGGCATTCCGCGTGTTTTACTCGTTCGCCTGAGATTTTCGTTTGTATTTTTGCCCGAGCGTTTCCTGCTTGGGCTAAGTGACAAAGGCCCGCCAATGGCGGGCCTTTGTTTTTGCTGCTGTAGATGCCGACGTGACCTGCGCCGCCCCGATCCATGCATGCGGCAAACCCTGCACGCAGACGGCTTACCAGCCGCCCCAGCCGGCCGCCAGCGCCGAGAGCACGGCGATGCCGGCAGTTTCAGTGCGCATCACGCGCGGGCCGAGGCCGACGGCAGTGAATCCGTGGTCGGTCGCGGCTGCTTCCTCTGCGGCGGAAAAGCCGCCTTCCGGGCCGACCAGCACTGTCACGCGGCCTTTTGGCGGCTCGGCGGGCAACGCGGAAAAGCTGATACTGGCCCGCGGCGACAGCAGAATGCGCAAGTCGCCTTCGTCAGGCGTGCGAGGCATGGCGCCCAGCCAGGTGGCGATCTCGCGCACCGGCATGACTTCCGGCAGGCGATTGCGCCCGCACTGCTCGCACGACGCCCGCACGATCCCTTGCCAATGCGCATGGCGCCGCTGCGCGCGCTCGCCCGACAGACGCACGACGCTGCGGGTGGTGGTCAGCGGCACAAAGGCTGCCGCGCCGAGTTCGACGGCCTTTTCGATCAGCCAGTCCATCTTGTCGCCGCCGGCGATGCCCTGCGCGAGCGTGAGGCGATACGGCGCCTCGACTTCGATATTGCGGAATTCGCGGATTCTTACCTTGGCCGAGCGGCGCTCGACCTCGACGAGTTCGGCGCTATATTCGCCGCCTTCGCCATTGAACAGCACGATGGAATCGCCGGGCTGCAAACGCAGCACGAGCACATGCCGAACGACGTCATCGGGAAGCTGCATGATGTCGTCGGGTCGAAGGGGCGTTCCGACGAAGAAGCGTGGCATCAGAAAAATACTCATTGGTTCACGAAAGGTGGCGAGCGAGCGCCCAGCGGTAGCCGTCCAGATCTTCGACCTGGGCGAAGCGGTCGCCCCAGAACTGATCCTGTGGCTCGCTCAGCGATTTTGCGCCGGCGGCCAGCGCCCGCGCGTAAATCGCGTCGACATCGTCGACATAGACATAGAACGATTGCGGTGCGATCGCGCCCGCGCTTTTCGGTGTTTTCGCAGCCGAGCCGAACGCGCCTTCCGGTGCGAACATCACGATCAACTGGCCCTGGTAGGTCATCTCGACATGCATGACGACACCGTCGTCCTGGACACTGTCGCGCACTTCGAAGCCGAACGCCGCTGTGAAGAACGCGGACGCGGCACGTGCATCGCGCACCGTCAGATAGGGGGTCAACCAAGGCACACCGGCGGGGCGGGAGGCGGTCATGGAGTTCTCCGGATCCAAAGGGTTGGCGGGGCATAGGCGGCAAGTCCAGGCGGACGGTCGCGCATCGAGATGCCGATAGCGCAGTCCGACGGAACCGAGCATTTTGCCCACGCGTTAGCTTGCTGGCTTTAAGAATTGACTTAGTTTATCGCGCACTGAGCGGGATGCCGAGAACAGTCCGGCGTGCGTGGCCGTGTCGTAGTGCATCAGGTCGTCGATCTGGCGCGCGGCGAGGCGGGCCGCGAGCGTATCGGCGGTGAGGGCGGCCGGGTCGAGCGTGTCGCTGGCGGTGGCCATCATCCAGAGCGAGCCGTACAGAGGGATGAACGTGCTCATGGTGCGGACAATGGCGAACGCCGCGCGCAGGTCGCCGAGCAGGCGCGCAATGCGCTCACCGTGAAAATACGGCGAGCCGAGGTGTACGGAGACGGCGGCCGTCGGGCTCATGCTCCGCTTGAGCTGCTGATAGAAGGCTTGCGTGTAGAGGCCGGCAGCGGGTGAGTCGGGCGGCGTCAGGTCGAACACGACCAGATCGAATTGCGCCGGCGCCGCGGCTTCGACGTAATGCGCGGCGTCGCCGATCACCAGTTCGACGCGAGGGTCGTCGAAGGCGCCACCGTGCACTTCCGGCAGATGCTCGCGCGTCAGGCGGACCACTTCGGCGTCCAACTCCGCCACCACGATCCGTTCGATACCCGCATGCCTCAGCAATTGCCGCGCGGCGCCGCCGTCGCCGCCGCCCAGCACGAGCGCCGCTTGCGGCGATGGATGCGCCAGCGCGGCCGGGTGCACCATGCATTCGTGATAGATGAACTCGTCGCCGGCGGACGTCATCGGACGGCCGTCGAGCGTGAAGAGCCGGCCGAGCTGCGGCGTGTCCCAGACTTCGATCCGCTGGAAAGGTGAATCGGCGTGCGCCACCCGCTTCGCATGCGGAAATCCGTAGACGGCGTCGGGACTCGGTCGGAACAGCAGCGGAGCGCTCACGGCTGGCGGGCTCCGTGCGGAGCGCGGTGGGTTGAGGTTGTGCAATTGTAAAGGGCGAAGCACGGCGCGGCCTCGGCGGACACACCGAGCCGCGCGACCCGTCGGCTTTCGGGGCGGGGGGCGGGCAACGTTCTGTTAGAATGTCACGCTTTCAGCCTTGTCCGTTTGCTCTGCCCGTTTCGCGTCTCCTGGCGCCGCACCGTGCGCCCGAGTGAGCTGGCATTCGAGCATCCGGGCCTCAAGCGCGTACCGCCTTCTGACTCTGTCTCCGGACTCGACATGACGACCCCGTCTCCCGCACCCACTTCCTTGATGGCCAACGCAATCCGCGCGTTGTCCATGGACGCCGTTCAAAAAGCGAACTCCGGCCACCCCGGCATGCCGATGGGCATGGCCGAAATCGGCGTGGCTTTGTGGTCGCGTCATCTGCGCCACAACCCGAAGAACCCGCAATGGGCCGATCGCGACCGTTTCGTGCTGTCGAACGGCCACGGCTCGATGCTGCTGTATTCGCTGCTGCACCTCACCGGCTACGATCTGCCGATCGAAGAGCTGAAGAACTTCCGCCAGATGCATTCGAAGACGCCGGGCCACCCGGAATACGGCATCACGCCGGGCG
The DNA here is from genome assembly GCF_046028015.1 of Paraburkholderia sp. RL17-383-BIF-A. Taxonomy (NCBI): domain Bacteria; kingdom Pseudomonadati; phylum Pseudomonadota; class Betaproteobacteria; order Burkholderiales; family Burkholderiaceae; genus Paraburkholderia; species Paraburkholderia sp. RL17-383-BIF-A. The sequence continues at coordinate 98,706 of NZ_JARESR010000024.1, forward strand.
TCGAAACGACCACGGGCCCGCTCGGCCAGGGTCTGGCGAATGCGGTCGGCATGGCGCTCGCCGAGTCGCTGCTCGCGACCGAGTTCAACAAGCCTGACGCAACCATCGTCGACCACCACACGTACGTGTTCGTCGGCGACGGCTGCCTGATGGAAGGCATCTCGCACGAAGCGTGCTCGCTCGCGGGCGTGCTGAAGCTGAACAAGCTGATCGCGTTCTACGACGACAACGGCATCTCGATCGACGGCGAAGTGGTGCACTGGTTCCACGACGACACGCCGAAGCGCTTCGAGGCGTATGGCTGGAACGTGATCCCGAACGTGGTCGGCCACGACGTCGAGGCAGTCGACGCAGCCATCAAGCAGGCCAAGCAATCCGACAAGCCCACGCTGATCTGCTGCAAGACGGTGATCGGCGAAGGCTCGCCGAACAAGGCGGGCAGCCACGATTCGCACGGCTCGGCGCTCGGCGACAAGGAAGTCGCGGCCACGCGCGAGAAGATCGGCTGGAAGTGGGAACCGTTCGTGATCCCGCAAGAGGTCTACTCCGCATGGGACGCAAAGGAAGCCGGCGCACGCAACGAAGCCGAGTGGGACAAGGCGTTCGCCGCGTACGCAGCCAAATATCCGCAGGAAGCCGCTGAATTCAAGCGCCGCGATGCGAAGCAGTTGCCGGCCGACTGGAAGGAAAAGGCCAAGGCGATCATTGCCGGCGCGAACGAGCGCGCGGAAACCGTCGCAACGCGCAAGGCATCGCAACAGGCTATCGAGGCGTTGTCGGCCGTGCTGCCGGAACTGCTCGGCGGCTCCGCCGACCTGACCGGATCGAACCTGACCAACTGGAAGGCCGCCAAGCCAGTGCGCGTGAATGCCGAAGGCAAGGCTGCCGGCAACTACGTCAACTACGGCGTGCGCGAATTCGGTATGAGCGCCGCGATCAACGGCGTCGCGCTGCATGGCGGCTTCAAGGCTTTCGGCGGCACGTTCCTGACGTTCTCGGACTACAGCCGCAACGCGCTGCGCGTCGCCGCGCTGATGAAAGCGCCGTCGATCTTCGTGTTCACGCACGACTCGATCGGTCTGGGCGAAGACGGCCCGACCCACCAGTCGATCGAACATGTTGCGAGCCTGCGTCTGATTCCGCACCTGCAGGTGTGGCGTCCGGCTGATACCGTGGAGACGGCGGTGGCCTGGACTCACGCGGTCGAACATCACGGCCCGTCGGCCCTGATCTTCAGCCGTCAGAACCTGCCGTTCTCGGAACGCACGGACGCGCAGATCGCCAACATCGAGAAGGGCGGTTACGTGCTGCGCGACTGGAACGACGAAATCGTCGCGCGCAAGATCATCCTGATCGCCACCGGTTCGGAAGTCGAACTGGCGCTGAACGCGGTCGAGCCGCTGGCGCGCGAAGGCATCGCGGCGCGCGTCGTGTCCATGCCGTCGACCACTGTGTTCGACAAGCAGGACGCCGAATACCGCGAGCGCGTGCTGCCGCAAGGCGTGCGCCGCGTCGCGATCGAAGCGGGTGTTTCGGATTTCTGGCGCAAGTACGTGGGTCTGGAAGGCGGCGTGGTCGGCATCGACACGTTCGGCGAATCGGCCCCGGCTGGCGTGCTGTTCAAGCATTTCGGCTTCACCGTCGAACACGTGGTAGAGACGGCAAAAGCCGCACTCGGCTGATCCTGGACAAGCGTTGCCGTTTGCGTGCGAACGCGCGGCAACGCTGTCAGTCAGACGAATCTGGACGAATTTTTTTAGCCATCAGGAGATAGACCATGACGATTCGCGTCGCAATCAACGGCTACGGCCGGATCGGCCGCAACACGCTGCGCGCCTTCTATGAAAACGGCAAGAAGCACGATATCGAAATCGTCGCCATCAACGATCTCGGCGATGCCAAGACCAACGCTCACCTGACGCAATACGACACGGCGCACGGCAAGTTCCCGGGCGAAGTGTCGGTGGACGGCGACTACCTGGTTGTCAACGGCGACAAGATCCGCGTGCTGGCCAACCGCAACCCGGCTGAACTGCCGTGGGGCGAGCTGAACGTCGACGTCGTGCTGGAATGCACGGGCTTTTTCACGACCAAGGAAAAGGCGAGCGCGCACATCAAGGGCGGCGCGAAGAAGGTGATCATTTCGGCGCCGGGCGGTAAAGACGTCGACGCCACGATCGTCTACGGCGTGAACCACAACGTGCTGAAGGCATCGGACACGGTCATTTCGAACGCCTCGTGCACGACGAACTGCCTCGCACCGCTCGTCAAGCCGCTGAACGACAAGATCGGCCTGGTGAACGGTCTGATGACCACGATCCACGCATACACGAACGACCAGGTTCTGACGGACGTGTACCACGAAGACCTGCGCCGTGCGCGCTCGGCCACGCACAGCCAGATCCCGACCAAGACCGGCGCTGCTTCGGCGGTCGGTCTGGTGCTGCCGGAACTGAACGGCAAACTGGACGGCTACGCGATTCGCGTCCCGACGATCAACGTGTCGGTCGTCGACCTGTCGTTCATCGCCGCGCGCGACACGACGGTCGAAGAAGTCAACGCGATCATGAAGGAAGCGTCGGAAGGCTCGCTGAAGGGCATCCTCGGCTACAACGATGCACCGCTGGTGTCGATCGACTTCAACCACAACCCGGCTTCGTCGACGTTCGACGCGACGCTGACCAAGGTGTCGGGCCGTCTGGTGAAGGTGTCGAGCTGGTACGACAACGAGTGGGGCTTCTCGAACCGCATGCTGGACACGGCTGTGGCGCTGGCCAACGCGAAGTAAATCACGGCGCTTCGTGCGCTAGCTATGCCTGACAAAGCCGGTTTGAGTCGGCGGTGGCAGGCGTAAAAAACCGCTCTTCGGAGCGGTTTTTTTTCGCCTACTGCGGTTGCGGAGTCGGGAAATAGACGCCGGCGCGCTGCGCGGCGTTCGAGATATGCGTTTCGATGGCCTTGCCGGCCGCGGCGGAATCGCGCGCCTTCAGCGCATCCAGAATCACGCGATGCTCGTTGTAAGTGGACAGCACCAGTTCACGCCGGTAATACGGCATGCGCTGGCTTTCCTTCATGATCTCCGCGCTGCTGCTCAGGATCGACTCGATCGCCGCATTGCCGGCAATGCTGACGATCCGCATGTGGAAGTCGTAGTCGAGCCGGGCGGCTTCATCGAGTTCGTCGCAGGCGAGCGCTGTTTGCATGGCCGTGATGTTCTCTTCGAACCACGCGAGGTCGGAATCGCTGACCGCGAGCGCCGCCATGCGCGCGATAAAGCCTTCCAGCGCGAAGCGCATCTGATACGTATCAGGCAGTGACGATTGCTCCGCGAAGCGCCACGGTTGCGCGGCCGACGCCTGCGCGCTTTCTACGTACACACCCTTGCCGGGCCTGATTACCAGCAAACCGAGCGCTTCGAGCGTGGAGAGCGCTTCGCGCAGCGAAGCGCGGCTGATGGCAAGTTCTTCGGACAGTTGACGCTGGGCCGGCAGCAAGCTGCCTACGGGATAGACGCCCGCTTCGATCCGTTCGCGGATGGTCGCGATGGCGGCATCGGTAACGGTATGCGGGACGTTTTTCATCGTTGTCTCACTTTGGAATCGCGGTCTGACCAGCATTGTAATACGCGGTCCGAACGCTCGTGCAGCTTACCGTCTGCTGACGCCGATCCGGCCAAAAACCGCTGCAAAAACAGCGGGTAAACACTGTTTTATGAAACCTTGACGTCAGTATATCGGCTTCCTACTATTCGACATAACAGCACTGGTCGGACCAGTCTGAACAGACGTGAATCGTAACCAGGAGGAAGCCGTGTTGAAATTTTTCAATTCGCTGTTTGGCCGGGTCGTCATAGCGCTGGTGGCCGGTATCGTGATCGGCGCCGTATTCCCGCATTTCGCCCAATCGCTGCGTCCGCTCGGCGACGGCTTTCTCAAGCTGATCAAGATGGTGATCGGCCCGATCGTCTTTTGCGTCGTGGTCAGCGGCATGGCGCATGCCGGCGACTTGCGCAAAGTGGGCCGCGTCGGCCTGAAGGCCGTGGTCTACTTCGAGGTGATGACGACGATCGCGCTCGTGATCGGCGCAGTCCTAGCGTACGTTACGCGTCCTGGCGTCGGCATGAATATCGATCTGCGCTCGCTGGATCCCGCGTCGCTCTCCACGTACACCGAGCACGCCAAAAGCCTGAAGGACACGGCCGGCTTCCTGCTGAAAATCATCCCCGACACCGCGATCAACGCTTTCGCCACCGGCGACATCCTGCAAATTCTGGTGTTTTCGGTGCTGTTCGGCTCGGCGCTGTCGCTGCTCGGCAATAAGGCTCAGCGCGTGAGCAGCCTGATCGACGAACTGTCGCAAGTGTTTTTCCGCGTGATGGGTTTCATCATCAAGCTCGCGCCGCTCGGCGTGCTGGGGGCGATCGCCTTCACCACCGGCACCTATGGCGTCGAGTCGCTCAAGCAACTCGGCTTGCTGGTGCTCGTGTTCTACGCGAGCTGCTTCGTGTTCGTAGTCGTGGTGCTGGGCGTCGTCATGCGGCTCGCCGGCTTCAGCATTTTCAAGCTGATTCGCTACCTGCGCGAAGAGTTGTCGATCGTGCTCGGCACCGCTTCGTCCGACGCCGTGCTGCCGCAGATCATGCGCAAGCTCGAATGGATGGGCGTCAAGGATTCGACCGTCGGCCTCGTCATTCCGACCGGCTACTCGTTCAATCTGGACGGCTTTTCCATCTACCTCACGCTCGCCGTGATTTTCATCGCGCAGGCCACCAACACGCCGCTGTCGATGCACGACCTGATCGTGGTGGTGCTGGTTTCGCTGGTGACCTCGAAGGGCGCGCACGGCATTCCCGGCTCGGCCATCGTGATTCTGGCCGCCACGCTGTCCGCGATTCCGGCGATTCCCGTGCTCGGCCTCGTGCTGATCCTGCCGGTCGACTGGTTCGTCGGCATTGCGCGCGCGTTGACCAACCTGATCGGCAACTGCGTGGCGACAGTGGTGGTCGCCGTGTGGGAGAACGATATCGACCGGGCGCGCGCTCATCGCGTGCTGAATCGCGACGCGGCATTGCGCTACGTGCCGGCCGGCGACGACGCCGCGCCCGCCACTGGCGAACACGCTCCTGCCGTCTAAACCGCCTGAAATCTGCTTCCGAATCCGCGCGCGCCCACGCAGCAGCGCGCGTTCTGCGCCGGCAGAGGCTGCACATGCCGGCTCTCCTTCACTTTTTCGCGCCTGACCGAGACTAGAGACAATGGCTAATCCGATCCTCGACCCCAACGCTCCTGCTTTCACCCGTCGCTATATGAACCTCGCCGACCCGCGCCTGGGCGCGAAGGCGCTCTTCGCCAGCGACGAATTCTTCGCGCCGAAAGAACGCATGCTCGAACCGCAACCGGCGGTGTTCATTCCCGGTAAGTACGACGACCACGGCAAGTGGATGGACGGCTGGGAAACCCGCCGCAAGCGCACCACCGGTCACGATTATTGTGTGATTCGCCTCGCGCACCCGGGCGTCGTGTACGGCGTGGATCTGGATACGAGCCATTTCACCGGCAATTTTCCGCCGGCCGCGTCGATCGACGCCTGCTACGTGGAGGGTGACGTTCCGCCCGACAACGCCGACTGGCAAACGCTCGTGCCGGCTACCACGTTGCAGGGTAACCAGCACCACTACGTCGACGTGAGCGACGCGCGCGCCTTCACTCATCTGCGTGTGAATCTGTACCCGGACGGCGGCCTCGCCCGCCTGCGCGTGTACGGCCAGCCTAAGCGCGATTGGGAGCGCGTTGAGCGCGGCACGCTGCTGGACCTGGCCGCCATCGAAAACGGCGCGTATCTGGTCGCCGCGAACAACCAGCATTTCGGGCCGGCCTCGCAGATGCTGATGCCGGGCCGTGGCGTCAACATGGGCGACGGCTGGGAAACCCGGCGCCGTCGCGAGCCGGGCAACGACTGGGCGATCGTCGCGTTGGCGCGGCCGGGCGTGATCCGCAAGATCGAAGTGGACACGGCGCACTTCAAGGGCAATTTCCCGGACCGCTGTTCGCTGCAAGCCGCGTCGGTGACGGGCGGCACGGACGATTCGCTCGTCACACAGGCGATGTTCTGGCCGGTGCTGCTCGGCGAACAAAAACTGCAGATGGACCACGTCCACACCTTCGCGGACAACCTCGCGTCGCTGGGTCCGGTCACGCATGTGCGTTTCAATATCTTTCCGGACGGCGGCGTGTCGCGTCTGCGCCTGTGGGGCGAAATCGCATAACGGAGGAGCGGCGTCGATGAAGACATTGCAGATGGAACGGCTCACGCGCGCGGCTTTCGCGCCGTTCGGCGACGTTATCGAACTGGACGGCGCACGTCATTTCGCCATCAATGGCGGCACGACCGAGCGTTATCACGACCTCGCCTGCGTCGACGTGACGGAGCACGGCGGGCGGCCGCTGATCAACCTGTTTCGCGCACAGCCGCGCGCGCTGCCGGTCGAGATCACGATGATGGAGCGGCATCCGCTCGGCAGCCAGGCTTTCATTCCCTTAACGGCCGGCCGCTATCTGGTGGTGGTCGCGCCGGCGGGCGAATTCGATCCGTCGCAAATGCGCGCCTTCTGGACCGATGCGTGGCAGGGCGTGAACTATGCGAAAGGCGTCTGGCATCACCCGTTGCTCGCGCTCGATCGGGTGAGCGATTTCGTGGTGGTCGATCGGGGCGGCGAACAGCCTAATTGCGACGAATTGTCATTGGTAGAGCCGTGGCGGCTGACGTTCGAAGCTAGCGCCGAGCTGGTGGGCTAGGGGCGTCAACGGCTCGCGTACAGAATCGCGTCGCAGATGCAAAAAGACCCGGCCGATTTGCATCGGCCGGGTCTTTTTTGCCCGCCGGACCGCGCACCCCAGCGCGGCCGGCCTCGCGTCAATGCTTGCGATGCGGGCAGTTCTCCTTGGTGCAGGCACCGTACAGAGCCAACGCGTGCTCCTGTAGCTTGAAGCCGCGTTCCTTCGCGATGGACTGCTGACGGCTCTCGATTTCGGAGTCGAAAAACTCTTCGACGAGCCCGCAATCGAGACACACGAGGTGGTCGTGGTGCGACCCCTCATTCAGTTCGAACACCGCTTTACCCGACTCGAAATTGCTGCGCGAGAGCAGGCCGGCCTGCTCGAATTGCGTCAGCACGCGATACACGGTTGCAAGCCCGATATCGAGTTCTTCGTGCAGCAGGTTGCGGTACACATCTTCGGCGGTCAGGTGACGCACCGGGCTGTGCTGGAAAATCTCAAGGATTTTGAGGCGCGGAAGGGTCGCCTTGAGCCCGATATTCTTGAGATCGGTTGGATTGGTCATGACAAGGGATCCCTAGAGTACAATGCTGGGCTCTCATAGTAATGTGTTTTTGGCGTTCTGGTCATCTTCGATGGAATGAAACTCGCGCGGCTCGTCAGCGGGCCCGCACGGTGAGTGAAATGATTTCAAAATCTCAATTGATCTACCGGGGGAGCCGCATGCGGGGTACCTTGATCGCTGTTGCGACTGTCGCGGTTCTTGCCGGATGTTCCACTTACGACAGCCTGACACAGCGTATTGCCCAAAGCATCACGCCGTACCGTATCACGGTGGTGCAAGGCAATTTCGTCTCGAAAGAAGCGGCTGCACAGATGCAGGTCGGCCTGACCCGCGCGCAGGTCAAGCAATTGCTCGGCACGCCGCTCCTGACCGACATGTTCCACGCGGACCGCTGGGACTACGTGTTCTATTTCAAGCGTGGCTCGACGAGTGTCGTCCAGCAGCGCGACTTCGTGGTCATGTTCGCGGGCGACCGCGTCGCCAGCTGGTCGGGTGGTGACGATCTGCCGTCCAACCTCGAATTGCTGGCCGAAATCGACGGCGACAAGCTGGGCAAGAAGAAGGCCGCCACTGCCGTGGCGAGCGGCGCGAGTGGCGCGAGCGATGCAGCCGCGGCGGCGCCGGTCACGCTGGACACCGTGCGTTCGCCGTCCGTCGCTGGCGCTGCCGGCGCGGCGACGCCGTCAACGGACGCCAACGCGGAAGCCGCGCAAGCCGCCAATCGTGCGACCAATGCGGTGCAACTGTCGCCCGCGCGTCCGAGCGTGCCGAGCGCGCCGACGGCGAACGGCGGCGGCATCCCGCAGCAAAGCCCCACGGGCAATGGGCAGCCGCAGTTCCAGTTCCATCGTCCGCCGCCGCCGCAGAATCCGGGTACGGACAACAGCAATCCGGTCGGCCCGACGGGACCGCAGAGCAGCAACGGTGGCCCGACGCACAACGCGCCGCTGACCTCGTCCTCGTCTACGGGAACGGGCGGCTAATTGCGCTGTCCCTGTCTTAAGACTCATGCTTAAGACTCATGCTTAAGACTCACGCTTGAGACGAACGCCGCGCACGGGCAGCCGCAGTGCGCGGCGTCCGTGCGGTTCTCTGCTTTTTCAGTCATGCGCGGCGCACGGGTGCTGCCCGCCGCCGCTTTCGCCCGCCTTTGCCGGGTTTTGCCTTTTCGAACCCTCGTAGCCATGAAAATTGCCATTGCTGGCGCATCGGGCCGTATGGGCCGCATGCTCATCGAAACAGTCCTCAACGATACCGACGCCACGCTGTCCGGCGCACTCGATCGTGCGGGCTCCCCGCAACTCGGCCAGGACGCCGGCGCGTTTCTCGGCAAACAGACGGGCGTCATGCTAACCGACGATGTCGAGCGCGTATTCGCCGAATCCGACTACCTGATCGACTTCACGCGCCCCGAAGGCACGCTGATGCATCTTGAAGCGGCGCAGCGTCACAACGTGAAAATGGTGATCGGCACCACCGGCTTCGACAACGAGCAGAAGGCGCAACTGCGCGCCGCGGCTGACAAGATCGCCATCATGTTTGCGTCGAACATGAGCGTCGGCGTGAACGTTACGCTGAAGCTGCTCGAATACGCCGCGAAGCACTTCGCGACGGGCTACGACATCGAAATCATCGAGGCGCATCACCGTCACAAGGTCGACGCGCCGTCCGGCACGGCGTTGACCATGGGCGAAGTGATCGCCAACGCGCTCGGCCGCAATCTCGACGACTGCGCGGTCTACAGCCGCGAAGGCGTGACTGGCGAACGCGACCCGTCCACGATCGGTTTTTCGGCGATTCGCGGCGGCGACATTGTCGGCGACCATACGGTGCTGTTTGCGGGCATCGGCGAGCGAATCGAGATCACGCACAAATCGGCGAGCCGTCTGTCGTATGCACAAGGCGCGCTTCGTGCTGTCCGTTTCCTCGAAGGCCACTCCATCGGCTTTTTCGACATGCAAGACGTGCTCGGCCTGCGTTGAACGCTGAATTCAACGCTGTGTCCGACGTATTCTGAGCGAAGGCCGGGGGCACGGCGTCTCCCGGCACCCTCCTGAAATCACTACTCCACGGCGAGGTCAGATGGCAGGCAGCAGCGGCATCATCCATTACCTGCAAACCAGCGACGCGATCACGCATGGCGTCGCTTACGTGCTGCTGGCCATGTCGATTGCGAGCTGGTGCTTTCTGATCGTCAAAAGTTGGATCCTCACGCGCGCGAAACGTCAGGCCACGCGCGCGATCGCGCAGTTCTGGCAGGCGCCCACGTTGTCCGAAGGTGTCGCGGCGCTCAGGCGCGCGGACCGCGAACGGGTCTTCACGCCGCTCGCGGAAGCGGCGCTTCATGCGGCTGAGGTGGATATTCCGGGCGCGCTGCTCGCCCGCGTCGAGCGTGGCGAGCGGGTGCTGCGAGCGCTGCGCCAGGCGCTCAATGCGTCGCAGCGGCGGCTCGAATTCGGCCAGGTGCTGCTGGCCTCGGTGGGCAGCACGGCGCCGTTCGTCGGCTTGCTCGGCACCGTGTGGGGCATCTATCACGCGCTCGGCAGCATTGCGGCGAGCGGTCAGGCGCAGATCGAAAATGTCGCCGGGCCGGTTGGCGAGGCGCTCATCATGACCGCTTTCGGCCTCGTGGTCGCGATTCCGGCGGTGCTCGCGTACAACGTGCTCGGCCGGCTCGTGCGGCAGTTGTCGGAAGAGCTCGACGGCTTTGCGCACGACCTGCACGCCTACGTGTGCGCGCCGGCGGAACAGGTTCCAGCGCACGCGCGCGCCCACCAGGCCTCGACCCACTAGGCGCGCCGCTCAGGCAGAAGGAGGCGACATGGCATTCGGCGGACTCGAGAAAAAGCAGACGGCCGCGCCCATGGCCGAGATCAACATGACGCCGCTGATCGACGTGATGCTCGTGCTGCTGGTGATTTTTATCATTACCGCGCCTTTGTTCACGCACGCGATCCGGCTCGATTTGCCGAAAGTCGCGGCCGCGCCCGCGCGCGAGACGTCGCAAACCATTTCCCTTTCCATCGACGCCGCCGGCAAACTCTATTGGAACGGCACCGTCATCACGCTCGAGCAGATGCGCGCGCGCTTCGCGCAAGCGGGCAAGCAGAGCGACCAGCCCGAGATCCATCTGAGCGCCGAGCGCTCCACGCGCTACGAGGTGATCGCGCAGGTCATGGGCGCGGCGCAGCAGGCCGGCCTCGAGCGGATCGGTTTCGTGACCGACCCGCCGCCGCCGGCCGCCAGGCCGTAGGCGCGGCGTACCCGTCCGCGGACGGTATAATCAGCCCTTTCCCCCGCAGAAGGGGAATCAACGCCATTTCATCCAGCAGAGCACCAGGCCCGGTGCGAAAGCACCGAACCCAGCGATCCCATCACACCATGCACGAAAAATACGTTCCCTCCGACGTCGAATCCGCCGCGCAAGGGCAATGGCGCGCCATCGACGCGTACAAGACGACGGAAGTCACCGACAAGCCCAAGTTCTATTGCGTCTCGATGCTGCCGTACCCGTCGGGCAAGCTGCACATGGGTCACGTGCGCAATTACACGATCAACGACGTGATGTACCGCTATCTGCGGATGAACGGCTACAACGTGCTGATGCCGATGGGTTGGGACGCGTTCGGCATGCCGGCGGAAAACGCCGCGATGGCCAACAACGTGCCGCCCGCGCAGTGGACCTACGACAACATCGCTTACATGAAGAAGCAGATGCAGTCCATGGGCCTCGCGATCGACTGGTCGCGCGAAGTCGCGACCTGCAGCCCCGACTACTACAAGTGGAACCAGTGGCTGTTCCTGAAGATGCTGGAAAAGGGCATCGCGTACAAGAAAACCGGCACCGTCAACTGGGATCCGGTCGATCAGACCGTGCTCGCCAACGAGCAGGTGATCGACGGCCGCGGCTGGCGTTCGGGCGCGCTCGTCGAAAAGCGCGAAATCCCGATGTACTACATGCGCATCACGCAGTACGCGGACGAGCTGCTGAACGACCTCGACGGCCTCGGCTGGCCCGAGCGCGTCAAGATCATGCAGCAGAACTGGATCGGCAAGAGCTTCGGCGTGAATTTCGGCTTCCCGTACGAGATCGACGGCGAGCAGAAGCTGCTGCGCGTGTTCACCACGCGCGCCGACACGATCATGGGCGTCACCTTCTGCGCGGTCGCCGCCGAGCATCCGCTCGCCACGCGCCTCGCGCAAGACAAGCCGGAACTGCAGGCCTTTATCGAGGAATGCAAGCGCGGCGGCGTGGCTGAAGCCGACGTCGCGACCATGGAAAAGAAGGGCATGGCCACCGGCTTCACCGTCACGCATCCGCTGACGCAGGAGCAGGTCGAGGTGTGGATCGGCAACTACGTGCTGATGAGCTACGGCGAAGGCGCGGTGATGGGCGTGCCGGCGCACGACGAGCGCGACTTTGCGTTCGTGAAGAAATACGGTCTGCCGATCAAGCAGGTAGTCGCGGTTGAAGGCAAGGAATACTCGACCGATGCCTGGCAGGAATGGTACGGCGAGAAGACCGGCACGCTGATCAACAGCGGCAAGTACGACGGCCTTAACTACGAACAGGCAGTCGACCGCATCGCCGCCGACCTGAAGGAACTCGGCCTCGGCGACAAGCAGATCACGTGGCGTCTGCGTGACTGGGGCGTGTCGCGCCAGCGCTACTGGGGCACGCCGATTCCGATCATCCACTGCCCCACGTGCGGCGACGTGCCGGTGCCGGAAAAAGATCTGCCGGTGGTGCTGCCGGAAGACCTCGTGCCGGACGGCACGGGCAATCCGCTCGCCAAGTCTGAAGCGTTCGTGAACTGCACCTGCCCGACCTGCGGCGGCGCGGCCAAACGCGAAACCGACACGATGGACACCTTCGTCGATTCGTCGTGGTACTTCTACCGCTATGCGTCGCCGGGTGCGAAGACCATGGTCGACGAGCGCACCGACTACTGGGCGCCGATGGATCAGTACATCGGCGGCATCGAGCACGCGATTCTTCACCTGTTGTACTCGCGCTTCTGGGCGAAGGTGATGCGCGACCTCGGTCTGATCAAGTTCGGCGAGCCGGCCAAGAATCTGTTGACGCAGGGCATGGTGCTCAACGAAACCTACTATCGTGAAAACGAAGCAGGCAAGAAGACCTGGTACAACCCGGCCGACGTGACCGTCTCGTTCGACGACAAGGGCCGCCCGGTCGGCGCGATCCTCAACGCGGACGGCCAGCCGGTGGTGCTCGGCGGCGTCGAGAAAATGTCGAAGTCGAAGAACAACGGCGTCGATCCGCAATTGCTGATCGACCAGCACGGCGCGGACACCGCGCGTCTGTTCGTCATGTTCGCCGCACCGCCCGAGCAGTCGCTCGAATGGTCCGGTTCGGGCGTGGAAGGCGCGAGCCGCTTCCTGCGCCGTGTGTGGAGTTTCAGTCAGACGAACGAAGCCGCGTTGCGCCAGGGCGGCACGTTCGACGCCGCGCAACTGAGCGACGTCGAGAAAACCTTGCGCCGCGAGATTTACAGCGTGCTGAAGCAGGCCGACTTCGACTATCAGCGTCTGCAATACAACACGGTGGTGTCGGCCGCGATGAAGATGCTCAACGCGCTCGACAGCGCGAAGGGCGCCCGGCCGGCCGTGCTGCGCGAAACCTGCAGCGTGATGCTGCGCGTGCTGTATCCGGTCGTGCCGCACCTCACGTTCCAGTTGTGGCAGGAACTCGGTTACGCCGACGAACTCGGCTCGCTGCTCGACGCGCCGTGGCCGAAGGTCGACGAGAAGGCGCTGGAGCAGTCCGAGATCGAACTCGTGCTGCAGGTGAACGGCAAGGTGCGCGGCGCGATCACGGTGGCCAAAGACGCCTCGCGTGAAGCGATCGAACAGCTTGCGGCCGCTCACGAGATGGTCGCCAAGTTCAGCGAAGGCAAGGCGCCCAAGAAGATCATCGTGGTGCCGGGTCGTCTCGTGAACGTGGTCGTGTGAGGATCAACGAAGACATGACAGCAGGCAGGACGCCGCCGCGTGCGGCGGCGCTTGTCCACGCTGCGGAATCTACTGCGAACCAGGAGCCAATGTGACTCGCAGATCGTTTTTGACGCTGGCTTGCAGCGTGCTGATGTTGTCCGCCTGCGGCTTCCAGCTGCGCGGCCAGCAGGACTACGCATTCAAACGCCTCTTTATCGCAGGCGGTTCTCCATCGGCGGCCGCGCGCTTGACGCGTATCGTGCAAGGCGGCAGCGACACGGTCGTGGTCACGTCGGTCGCGAATGCCGACGCCACGTTGCAGATCACCGAAGGCCGTGGCACCAGCACGCTGACGCTGAACTCGCTGGGCGCGGTCGAAGAGTACGCACTGAATCTTTCGATGACCTATTCGCTAACGGCCAAGGACGGCACGCTGCTGATTCCGCCGAGCGTGATCGCGCTGAACCGCGCGATGACCTATAGCGATCAATATTCGCAAGCGAAAGCCGCCGAAAGCGAAATTCTCTTCGCCGATATGGAAAACGACGCGATCGACCAGCTCACGCGACGTCTGTCTGTCGTTCGCACGATGCACCCGGCGCCGGGCCAGGAAGTGCCGTCGATTGCGCCGCGCGCGCCGTTGCCGCCGCCGCCGCTGTGAGCGTCGTGCCGCGTTCTTTGTTTCGCTTAATGTGCCGCACCTGTTCAACCTCGTCGATCGGTAGCCATGCAACTGCGACTTGACGCGCTCGAAGCGCATCTCGCCAAGGGACTCGCCGGACTGTACGTCGTGTACGGCGACGAGCACCTGCTCGCGCAGGAAGCGTGCGACCGGATTCGCGCCACCGCGCGCGCGGCCGGCTTCACCGATCGCTCGGTGTTCACGGTGGAGCGCGGGTTCGACTGGAGTTCGCTGCTGGGCGCGAGCCAGTCGATGTCGCTGTTCGGCGACCGTCAACTGGTCGAGTTGCGCATTCCGTCTGGCAAGCCAGGCAAGGAAGGCGCGGACGCGCTGAAAGCGCTGGCCGCCGCCGTGAACGACGACGTGCTCACCATGATCACGCTGCCGCGGCTCGATGCGGCCACGCAGAAGTCGGCATGGTTCACGGCGTTGTCCGACGCGGGCGTCGCGCTGAAAATCGATCCGGTCGAGCGTGCGCAGTTGCCGAATTGGGTTGGCCAGCGGCTCGCTGCCCAGGGGCAACGTGTAGCCGCCGGAGAAGAAGGGCGGCGCGCGTTGGCCTTTATCGCCGAGCGTGTGGAGGGCAATCTGCTTGCCGCGCATCAGGAAATCCAGAAGCTCGGGCTGCTGTATCCGGCCGGGTCGCTGAGCTTCGAGCAGGTTCAGGACGCCGTGCTCAACGTCGCCCGTTATGACGTTTTCAAGCTGAACGAAGCGATGCTGGCGGGCGACGTCAGCCGCCTGTCGCGCATGCTCGACGGTTTGCGCGGCGAAGGCGAGGCCGCGGTGCTGGTGCTGTGGGCCGTGGTGGAAGAAATACGCACGCTGCTGCGCATCAAACGCGGCGTCGCGGCCGGCAAGCCGCTTGCGATGCTGGTGCGCGAGAACCGCGTATGGGGTCCGCGCGAACGGTTGATTGGGCCGGCCTTGTCGCGGGTCAGCGAAGGCACGCTGGAAAAGGCGCTTGCGCTGGCGGCGCGGCTGGATCGGCAGGTCAAAGGTTTGTCGGGCGGCACGCCGGGCAATCATCGCAACGATCCGCCGCCTGATCCGTGGGATGGCCTGTTCGAATTGGCCATGACGGTGGCTTCGCCGAAAACATCGCCTGTGCCACCGCCACGACCTCGACCTGGAACTGCTGCACCGGCACGAAGGCCGGCCTGAACGGCAACGCCAGGCCAGCCGGCAAGCTGTGAGGGCGCTTTTGAGTCGCTTATGAGTCACTCTTGAATCGCATCGTAATGCGTTCCTGAAGTGCGAGAGAACCGGCAAGCCTGCTGCGTTCCTCGTGCGCCGGCGTGAAGGACAACCCGCCCGGCGCCAAGCAAAGCGCCTTCGCCCGACTTACAATCGCTGAATCATTCGCTCATTCTGTCCGTCCGCCGCACCTCGATGTGCGCGGCACCACGAGAATTTCCATGGATATCGACCAGTACATGACCGACCTCGGCCGTCGCGCCCGCCAAGCATCGCGGGCGATGGCGCGGGCGTCGACGGCGGCGAAGAACGCCGCGCTCGCAGCCGTCGCCGAGGCGATCGAGCGCGACGCCGCCTCGCTGAAAGAAGCGAATGCGCGCGACGTGGCCAAGGCTCGCGAGAAAGGCCATGACGCCGCGTTCATCGACCGTTTGACGCTGTCGGACAAAGCGCTGAAGACGATGGTGGAAGGTCTGCGGCAAGTCGCCGCGCTGGCCGATCCGATCGGCGAGATCAGCAATCTGAAGTACCGGCCGAGCGGCATTCAGGTCGGTCAGATGCGCGTGCCGCTCGGCGTGATCGGCATCATCTACGAATCGCGTCCGAACGTGACGATCGACGCCGCGGCGCTCTGCCTCAAGTCGGGCAATGCGACGATTTTGCGCGGCGGTTCCGAAGCGCTCGAATGCAATTCGGCGCTGGCGAAGCTGATCGGCGAAGGCCTGGAAGCCGCCGGTCTGCCGCAAGACGCCGTGCAAGTGGTGGCCACCTCGGACCGCGCGGCGGTCGGCAAGCTGATCACCATGACGGAGTACGTCGACGTGATCGTGCCGCGCGGCGGCAAGAGCCTGATCGAGCGCCTGATGAACGAAGCGCGCGTGCCGATGATCAAGCACCTCGACGGCATCTGCCACGTGTACGTGGACGATCGCGCCGATCTGACCAAAACGCTGACGGTCTGCGACAACGCCAAGACGCACCGCTACGGCACCTGCAATACGATGGAAACGCTGCTGGTCGCGCGCGGTGTCGCGGCTCAAGTGCTGCCGCCTTTGGGCAAGCTGTATCGCGACAAGCAAGTCGAACTGCGCGTGGACGCCGCGGCGCGTGCCGTGCTGGCGGATGCGGGCGTGGGTCCGCTCGTCGATGCGACCGAAGAAGACTGGCGTACCGAATATCTTGCGCCCGTGCTGGCAATCAAGGTGGTGGACGATCTCGACGCGGCGATCGAGCACATCAACGAGTACAGCTCGCAGCACACCGACGCGATCGTTACCGAAGACCATGATCGCGCGATGCGCTTCCTGCGCGAAGTGGACTCGGCGAGCGTGATGGTCAATGCGTCGACGCGTTTTGCCGATGGCTTCGAATTCGGCCTGGGCGCGGAGATCGGCATCTCGAACGACAAGCTGCACGCGCGCGGTCCGGTGGGACTCGAAGGGCTGACGTCGATGAAATACGTCGTGCTCGGGCACGGTGAAGGCCGTCAATAAAGGCGGTTTCGCCGGCTCGTCTTTCGTAGAAGCGCGCTGATGTGCGCGCTTCTCTTTACGCCACTATGCTGCACAAGGATCGTCGATGCTTTGGGTCAAAACGTTTCATATCGTCCTGGTTGCTTCGTGGTTCGCCGGCCTGTTCTATCTGCCGCGCATCTTCGTCAATCTGGCGATGGAAACGGAACCCGCGGCCACGGCGCGTCTGTTGACGATGGCGCGCAAGCTGTTTCGCTTCATGACGTTTATCGCGGTGCCGGCGCTGGCTTGTGGACTGTGGCTTTGGCTCGTGATTGGCATCGGCAGCGGGCAGGGGTGGATTCACGCGAAGGTTGGTGTGGTGGTGCTGCTGATTGGTTATCATGCGTATTGCGGTGTGCTGCTGCGGACGTTCGAGCGCGGTGAGAATCGTCGGTCGGATAAGTGGTATCGGATGTTCAACGAGTTGCCGGTGCTAGGGATGCTGGCGGCGGTGGCGTTGGTGGTGATCAAGCCGTTTTAACGCGTGGGAGAGCGTTCGCTGCGTGGGTCAGGTTGCAGGCGCGGAATTGTGAAGGGCGGTTTGCTGGGTTCGGCGAACCGCCTTTTTTTATTGTTGGTTTCGATGTGTGACGGATTGTCTTAGGCTGAACGGATAGCGCGGTTGTGAGGCTATATTGGGACGACCAATGCGCGTGTGGGCTGATTTATAATTTCCGCACCATTGGCACCAACCGATGGTCGAGTTTGACAGCTCGCGCTTGAAACCGCACACCCGTCCAGGCGGGTCGTGCGTCTATCTCTGCACGTCTGTATTTTCTATGGGCGGGCTGTGGTGGAGGAGCCGCAAGGCTCGCCGGATTGTTTCAAGCCCGGTCTGTCAACTTCGCTACGTGCCCGCTCACCCTCCTTGCAAGCGAGTGTCGGGCGATCCAGTTAAGTTTCAGGAGATCGCACCATGAGCAAGTCCATCAAAAATCAACCCGCCTCACGCCCGCCAGTCGATGCCTTGCAGTACGAAAAGCTCGCGTTGTCCGCATTCGGTTCCTGCGACCGGCAGTTGACTCAACTTAACCGCTTGGCCACGCTTGCGACCTCGATATATAGGAATCCTGCATTGACCCACCACGAACGACGCAGCCGGCAAGTGCTGCTCGAACTGCTGGTTGAAACGTGCGAGGAGTACGAGCGGGAAGTGGAAGGCGACCGCGAGTTGTATCAAGTGATTGCGCTCGATGCGAAGGGTATCGCGCACCGGCGGATCACGGCGGGTGCAGCGGCGAAACTTCTTGCGGAGGCGGGGCAGAAAACCATGCAGGCTCGCGCGGACGCTGAACCGTGCGAAGTTGCGACGCGTAAGGGTACACGCGCGAAGACAGATGCGGTGGTTGCTGCAACTGCTCACTGATAGCCTTTGCAGTCCGGTCCAGCAGTTGTAAAAGGAGGCGCGAGCAAATCGCGTCTTCAAAAGCGTTCAAGTCAAAAGCGGCGGCATGCAGGCAGGCCGCCCTCTGTCTTCCTCATCGGCGAACCATTTGTGCCGACATGACTCGCCAGCCTTCCGGTTTGCGGACGAACACATCGGTAAACGAATAGTTCACCGGTTGCGCAGTCGCGTCCCGTTTGAACTGATTGATACCGGTGACTATGGCCGTGTCACCGTTCACGCGCACATCCATATCGATCAGAGTCTGGGTTGAACCTGGCGGCGGCGGCGACGCCAACAGAAGGTCGGACTTGCTCCGACGCATGCCATTGGGCGCGGTCTCCACGAAAGAGTCGTCGAGCAGTTTGTCGAGCGCAACGCGGTCAGTCTTGGTGATCGCGGTGATCCACGTTTGCTCCAAATTCTTTAGTGTCGCTTCATCCTGATCCGCCGCCAATGCGGGCGCAGCGGTCAAGCAAAGTAAAAGAGCGCCGAGCGCGGGACGGAAAATGGACTTCATGTCGTTGGCATCAAAAATTTTCATTGGAGTTATTGAGTTTGACTTTCTGGTTCGATTGGCTGGTGCGGCACGGATGTTTTGCTGTGCGGCGCTTTAGGATGATTGAACGTTGCTGTTGAGAAATTTCTTGAAGAGATTCAGTTTTCTCAGTGCAATTGCAAAAATTCTAGATATTTTTCAATTAGTAAAAATAAGACAATTCTCAATCTGTCTGTATCTCTCAGCTCCGCCAGGCACTTCAGTAGCGGTGGCAGCTTCTCTCTTCGAGTTTCGCATTCTTCCTAACGGCACGTGACCGATGCGTTATAGCGCGCGGCTCAGTCGCATTTGTGCTGCGGCGATTCGACGCAATGCGAGGCGTCGTCTGCACGATGTGTCGGTTAATTCGCACATCCACGTATTCGGATGAACTGTTTGAGACAAGTCCTATTCAATGCGCATTTCGCTGAGTCTATCTTTGCGACATCGCCGCATGCATTAATGAGATTAACGAGAAAAGTCTCATTTCCCCAGTTGTTTTGAAAATCGGTTGATTGCGATTGGATGTCTGGGACGCCACCTCATGGTCAACAGCGCGGCGCCGAATGGGTTACCTCATCTTAAATAGGCAGGATTGTGAATAAGTCGTACAAGACCGTTTGGAATGAAACGACCGGGACGTATGTCGCGGTGTCGGAAGTGGCGAAGGCGCGGGGGAAGAAGAGCAGAAGCACGAGAGCAAGTTTGGCGGTGCTGCTGGCAGCTGGGGTAGGGGGCCTTGCGTCAATGCAGGCGAACGCCGGCGCGCTGGACGGTGGCATCGCTAATGGAGGTTCAACTTCGGAAGCGATAGGCGCCGGCGCAACAACTGGCGGGGGCTGGGACGTCGCACTTGGGAGTAATGCGACGACAGTTTATTCAGCAACCAATGCGCCCGGTGCTATCGCGATCGGCGGCGGAGCAAAAGCGTGGGGCGCCAATAGCATCAGTAACGGCGCAAACGTCGCAATCGGCTATCAATCAGTTGCTGGTCAGTCCGATAACAGCACCTCGCAGGCAACTGCGCTGGGCACCTGGGCACAAGCGACAGACTGGGCAACGACTGCCATCGGCGACGCCGCGATTGCGTCGGGTAATTACTCGACGGTGGTGGGATCGCAATCAAGTGCGACCGGTGCTCAATCCACTGTAGTCGGTGCGTTCACGAACGCCTCCGCAACCAACTCGACTGCAATTGGCCAGGGCGCGAACGCGTCGACCACGGGTTCAGTTGCGCTGGGGTATAAGTCAACGACGACCGCGAATCTATCGGCGGCGGGTTACATCCCGGGCGGCGGCACGCTGTCGGGCACGGCTTCCGCAAGCAACGGTGAAGTGTCGGTGGGCTCGGCGGGTAAGGAGCGTCGCATCACGAACGTTGCGACCGGTTCGGCGGCGACAGATGCTGTGAACGTGAGCCAACTGCAGTCGGAAGACGGCAAGGTCAACCAGGACGGCACGACGACGGCGGCAGCTTTGGGCGGCGGCGCAACCTACAACAGCACGACCGGTGCGATCAGCGCGCCGAGCTACGTGCTGACGAACGCGAATGCGATCGCGGGCACGACGGGCGCGGCGACCAATGTCGGCTCCGCTTTCAGCACGGTGGATACTGCGCTGGGCAAGCTCAATACGTCGATCAACAGCATCAACAACGGTGCGGGCATCAAGTATTTCCACGTGAATTCGACGCTGGCGGATTCGTCGGCGAACACGAGCGGTGGCATTGCAGTCGGAGGTGGAGCGTCTACCCCTAATATTAACGGGACGCACGATAACGTTGCGATCGGTAGCAACGCGTTGGCCAAAGGTGTTAACTCGATCGCCATGGGGACGGGCGCGACAACAGCCGTTAGTCAGTTCACCGGGTTTGGCAATGATCTGATTGCCATCGGCAATAATGCCGCCGCCAATTACGAACACAACGTTGCCATCGGCGGTAACGCTGTGGCTGGGGGTATCGGCGGCGGTGCGGAAGCTCTCGCCGTCGGCGAAAACGCGACGGCCTCCGCGACCAGCTCGATGGCGCTGGGTAGCAATTCGTCGGCGACGGCAGCCAACTCGGTCGCGGTTGGTTCAGCAGCAACGGCTTCGGGTCTGAGCGCAACGGCAATTGGTCAGGCGTCGTCCGCTTCGGGTGCCTACACGAACACGATGGGCTATCAGACGGTCGCTGCAGCTTCGGACGGGATTGCCATTGGCACGCAGGCCAATGTCGGCAGCGCTGCGGCACAAGGCGTCGCGATCGGCGCGCGGGCAACGTCATCGGGGAGCAGTTCTGTCGCGCTGGGGAACACGGCCAAGTCGATCGGGACGAGCGCGATCGCGCTGGGCTCGTCTTCGTCGGCTGCGGCGAACTACACATTTGCGGCAGGCAACGCGGCATCGGCGGCCGCCCTTGGCGACATCGCGTTGGGTGCTTCTTCGACGGCCAGCGGTGCTGGCGGCACTTCCTACGCCACCGCACTGGGGACCAATTCCCAGGCGATTGGAGCCAATGCCGTTGCAGTCGGCGGCGGCGCGAAAGCGTCGGCGGTAAATTCTGTGGCACTGGGCGCGAGCTCGACGACCACGGCGAACCTGTCGGCCGCCGGTTATAACCCGGGCGCGGGTACGCTTTCGGGTACTGCATCGACCGCTAACGGTGAAGTGTCCGTGGGTGCATCGGGCAAGGAGCGTCGTATTACTAACCTTGCAGCCGGATCGGCGGCGACGGATGCAGTGAACGTGAGCCAGTTGCAGTCGGAAGACGGCAAGGTCAACCAGGAAGGCACGACCACGGCGGCAGCATTGGGCGGCGGCGCAGCCTACAACAGTACGACCGGTGCGATCAGCGCACCGAGCTACGCGCTGTCGAATGCGAACGCGATCGCGGGCACGACGGGCGCGGCGACCAATGTCGGCTCCGCTTTCAGCACGGTGGATACGGCGCTGGGCAAACTCAATACGTCGATCACCAACATCAACAACGGTGCGGGGATCAAGTACTTCCACGTGAATTCGACGCTGGCGGATTCGTCGGCAGTGAGCCCGGACTCACTGGCTATAGGTCCGAATGCAGTCGCGAGGGGATCGGGTTCCATTGCGATTGGCAGCAATGCTTCCATGGCGGCAGGCTCGACCATGAATGGCTCTATTGCGATTGGAGATAGTGCATACACGTCCTATTCGGGAAATACCGCATTAGGTCAGAACGCGACGGCTGGCGGTGGTGCAAGCGTTGCCATCGGCACTGGGGCATTCACGGCCGTGCTCAATGGCGCGAACAACCAGGTGGCGCTCGGCACGGCGGCAACCACCGGTGCTGGCAATGCCGTGGCGATCGGCGGCGGTTCCACAGCTTCAGCTGCCAGCTCGATGGCACTAGGTCCAAATGCCACGGCATCAGCCGGCAGTAGCGTGGCGCTGGGTTCAAGTGCCTTGGCGTCGGCCAGCAATAGCATGGCCCTAGGTATTGCCAGTACCGCGAGCGGTGGTAGCGCTGTGGCGATCGGCAATGCCAGTAACGCGGCCGGTTCGAACAGCGTGGCCTTGGGTATCAATACGAGCACCAGCGGCACTGGGCAAACCGCCATTGGCCAAGGCGCGACTACGGTGGGGGCGGCATCCATCGCAATCGGCCAGAATGCTCAGAATGCGGCGGCCGCTAACAATTCCGTCGCGATTGGTGGTGACTCGAAGGGTGGCGACAGGTCGGTCTCTCTGGGCAATGGCGCCGATACTTCGCTGGCGAGCTGGGGCGTTGCGGTCGGTACGAACGCCAAGGTTACGGCCGCGCAGGGCACGGCGCTCGGGGGCGCCGCTTTGGCATCGGGCGCTTATGCGACAGCGCTTGGTACGAGCGCGATCGCATCGGCCGCGAACTCGGTGGCCCTCGGCAATGCGTCGACGACGACGGCGAATCTGTCGGCAGCGGGTTACAACCCGGGCGGCGGCACGTTGTCGGGCACGGCATCGGCTGCCAACGGTGAAGTGTCGTTGGGCTCGGCGGGCAAGGAACGTCGCCTTACGAACGTTGCGGCCGGTTCAGCGGCGACGGACGCAGTGAACGTCAGCCAGTTGCAGTCGGAAGACGGCAAGGTCAACCAGGACGGCACGACGACTGCGGCAGCTTTGGGCGGCGGCGCAGCCTACAACAGCACGACCGGTGCGATCAGCGCACCGAGCTACGCGCTGACGAACGCGAACGCGATCGCGGGCACGACGGGCGCGGCGACCAATGTCGGCTCCGCTTTCAGCACGGTGGATACGGCGCTGGGCAAGCTCAATACGTCGATCACCAACATCAACAACGGTGCGGGGATCAAGTACTTCCACGTGAACTCGACCGGAGCCGATTCGACGGCGTCGGGCACTAACGCCGTTGCAATCGGTACCGGGGCAACGGCCGCAGCTGGCAATTCAATCGCCATTGGTTCGAACGCCATTACGACTGGTGCGAGCTCGGGCTCGGCCGTTGCAATCGGCGATGGCGCAACCGCAAACAACGTCAGTGCGGCGATGGGATATCACGCTGCGGCAAGCGGCGACAATTCGGTCTCAATTGGCCGCGATAGCAATGCGTCCGGTACGGGCTCGGTGTCGCTTGGCAATGCAGCCAACGCTTCTGCAGCGAATTCGGTAGCCTTGGGCAAGAATTCGACGACGACGGCGAATCTGTCAGCAGTGGGTTACAACCCGGGCAGCGGCACGCTGTCGGGCGCGGCGTCGACCGCTAATGGCGAAGTGTCGGTGGGGGCATCGGGCAAGGAACGTCGTATCACGAACGTTGCAGCGGGTTCGGCGGCCACTGACGCAGTGAACGTGAGCCAGTTGCAGTCGGAAGACGCGAAGGTGAACACGATCAATAACAACGTGAACAACCTGAGCAGCAACGTCACGAGCATCGCAGGGAATGTCACCAACATCAGCAACACGGTGAACAACATCACCAATGGTGGCAGCGGCATCAAGTACTTCCACACGAATTCGACGCTGGCTGATTCGACGGCGAACGGTGTGGATTCGATTGCGATCGGCGGCTCCACTCGCGTGGATTCGAACAACGGAATCGCGATCGGTACGGGCACTACCATGCCGACAACTGCGACGGGCGGCATTGCGATCGGCCAGAGCGCATCGATGGGCATATACAGTGGCGGCGCGATCGCGTTGGGCCAGAACGCCAAGGTCAACGCGTATGGAACGAACAGCATTGCGCTTGGCTATTCGGCTAGCACCGGCGGCGTAGGTGGCGCAATCGCCTTCGGCGAAAACGCATTTGCCAATTCTGGGAAGATGGTAGCCATCGGCTCCGGTGCGAGCGCGACGACGGCCAATTCGGTTGCGTTGGGTTCAGGCTCGACGACGACGGCAAACCTGTCGGCGGCGGGTTACAACC
The DNA here is from genome assembly GCF_046028015.1 of Paraburkholderia sp. RL17-383-BIF-A. NCBI lineage: Bacteria > Pseudomonadati > Pseudomonadota > Betaproteobacteria > Burkholderiales > Burkholderiaceae > Paraburkholderia > Paraburkholderia sp. RL17-383-BIF-A. The sequence goes on from NZ_JARESR010000024.1 coordinate 122,697, forward strand.
CGGGCACAGGCGCGCTGTCGGGCACGTCGCAGGCGACCAACGGTGAAGTGTCGGTGGGTTCGGCAGGCGCTGAGCGTCGTGTCACGAACGTTGCGGCGGGTTCGGCTGCGACCGATGCGGTGAACGTGAGCCAGTTGATGTCGGAAGATGCGAAGGTGAACACGGTTAATAACAACCTGAACAACCTGAGCAACACAGTTAACAACCTCAGCACGGCGACGGCCAACATCACCAACGTCAGCAACACGGTGAACAACATCACCAATGGTGGCGGCATCAAGTACTTCCACACCAACTCGACGCTGGCGGACTCGTCGGCAACGGGCACCGATGCAGTGGCGATTGGTGGTGCGGCGACGGCATCGGCAGCGAACTCGGTTGCGTTGGGTTCGGGTTCGACGACGACGGCTAACCTTTCGGCAGCGGGTTATAACCCGGGCACGGCAGCGCTGTCGGGCACGGCATCGGCGGCTAACGGCGAAGTGTCGGTGGGTTCGGCTGGCAAGGAACGTCGTATGACGAACGTTGCGGCGGGTTCGGCGGCCACTGACGCGGTGAACGTCAGTCAGTTGCAGTCGGAAGATGCAAAGGTCAACACGATCAACAACAACGTGAACAACCTGAACAACAACGTCACGAACATCGCAGGTAACGTCACCAACATCAGCAGCACGGTGAACAACATCACCAACGGTGGTGGCGGCATCAAGTACTTCCACGCGAACTCGACGCTGGCGGATTCGTCGGCAACGGGTAAGGATGCGGTGGCGATTGGCGGTGCGGCAGCGGCCTCGGCGGCGAACTCGGTTGCACTGGGCTCGAACTCGACGACGACGGCAAACCTGTCGGCAGCGGGTTACAACCCGGGCACGGCAACACTGACGGGCACGGCATCGGCAGCCAATGGTGAAGTCTCGGTAGGCGCTGCAGGCAAGGAACGCCGCATCACGAACGTGGCAGCCGGTTCGGCCGCAACGGACGCGGTGAACGTCAGCCAGTTGCAGTCGGAAGACGCAAAGGTCAACACGATCAACAACAACGTGGCCAACCTGAGCAACAACGTCACGAACATCGCGGGCAACGTCACCAACATCAGCAACACGGTGAACAACATCACCAACGGTGGTGGCGGCATCAAGTACTTCCATGCGAACTCGTCGCTGGCGGATTCGTCGGCAACGGGTACGGATGCAGTCGCCATTGGTGGTAACGCTCAGGCGACAGCGACTAACTCGGTCGCGTTGGGTTCAAACTCGACGACCACGGCAAACCTGTCGGCAGCGGGTTACAACCCGGGCACGGCAACACTGTCGGGTACGGCATCGGCGGCCAATGGTGAAGTGTCGGTGGGTTCGGCTGGCAAGGAACGCCGCATCACCAACGTGGCAGCCGGTTCGGCCGCAACGGACGCGGTGAACGTCAGCCAGCTGATGTCGGAAGACGCAAAGGTCAACACGATCAACAACAACGTGACCAACCTGAGCAACAACGTCAGCAACATCGCAGGCAACGTCACCAACATCAGCAACACCGTGAACAACATCACCAACGGTGGCAACGGCATCAAGTACTTCCACGCGAACTCGTCGCAGGCGGATTCGTCGGCAACGGGTACGGATGCAGTCGCCATTGGTGGCAACGCTCAGGCGACAGCGACTAACTCGGTCGCGCTGGGTTCAAACTCGACGACCACGGCAAACCTGTCGGCAGCGGGTTACAACCCGGGCACGGCAACACTGACGGGCACGGCATCGGCAGCCAATGGTGAAGTCTCGGTCGGCGCCGCTGGCAAGGAACGTCGCGTGACGAACGTGGCAGCCGGTTCGGCCGCAACAGATGCGGTGAACGTCAGCCAGTTGATGTCGGAGGATGCAAAGGTCAACACGATCAACAACAACGTGGCCAACCTGAGCACCAGCGTCACGAACATCAACAACACGGTGAACAACATCACCAACGGTGGCAACGGGGTCAAGTACTTCCACGTGAACTCGTCGCTGGCGGATTCGTCGGCAACGGGTACAGATGCAGTCGCCATTGGTGGTAACGCATCGGCGACGGCGGCAAACTCGGTCGCGCTGGGTTCAAACTCGATGACGACGGCAAACCTGTCGGCCGCGGGCTATAACCCAGGCACGGCAGCGCTGTGGGGCACGGCATCGGCGGCTAACGGCGAAGTGTCGGTCGGCGCAGCAGGCAAGGAACGTCGCGTGACAAACGTTGCAGCCGGCTCGGCGGCAACGGATGCGGTGAACGTCAGCCAGTTGATGTCGGAAGATGCAAAGGTCAACACGATCAACAACAACGTGGCCAACCTGAGCAACAACGTCGCGAACATCGCAGGTAACGTCACCAACATCAGCAACACGGTGAACAACATCACCAACGGTGGTGGCGGCATCAAGTACTTCCATGCGAACTCGTCGCTGGCGGATTCGTCGGCAACGGGTACGGGTACGGATGCGGTGGCGATTGGTGGTGCGGCGACGGCATCGGCAGCGAACTCGGTTGCGCTGGGTTCGAATTCGACGACGACGGCTAACCTGTCGGCCACGGGTTACAACCCGGGCACGACAGCGCTGTCGGGCACGGCATCGGCAGCCAATGGAGAAGTCTCGGTCGGCGCAGCAGGCAAGGAACGTCGCGTGACGAACGTTGCAGCCGGTTCGGCTGCCACGGATGCGGTGAACCTCAGCCAGTTGATGTCG
>NZ_JARESR010000025.1:0-125200 GCF_046028015.1 Paraburkholderia sp. RL17-383-BIF-A
TCTGCCCAACGTCCAGAAGGCTTTCAGCTCGCCGTAGTGACGACCAACCGTTCCGGCGCCAGCACGCCTTCGCCTTGCTTCGCGACACCCAGCAGACGCCCCTGCGCGGCATACACCCGAACGCGCGGCGCATTCAATGCTTCGCCTGTGATATCCAGTTCGGACAGTTTCAACCGCTGACCGTGCAGGAAGCGGCGCGTCGCGTCTTCGTTAAGCTGGACGAGCGGGAAGGTGGACAGCAATGCGTCCACCGGTTGCAGCCACGCGTCGCGCTCGCCTTCCGTTGCATCGGACAATGCGTCGAGCGTCACCGAATTTTCAAGCGTCAGCGCGCCGACGCCCGTGCGCCGCAGCGCCACCAGATGCGCGCCGCAACCCAACGCTTCGCCGATATCCTCGGCCAGCGTGCGCACATAGGTGCCCTTGCTGCAGGTCACGCGAAACGTCACGTCCGGCAACGCGCAACTGAGCAGATCGAGCTTCAGGATCGTCACCTGGCGCCCTTCCCGCTCCACCGTCTGGCCGGCACGCGCATATTCGTACAGCGGCTTGCCGTCACGCTTGAGCGCCGAATACATTGGCGGAACCTGAGTGATTTCGCCGAGGAATGTGGGCAGAACCGCTTGAATCGCCGCCTCGTCGCAGGTTACTTCGCGCGTGTCGATGGCTTCGCCCTCGGCGTCGCCGGTGGTCGTGCGAATGCCGAGGCGCATGGTGGCCTCATACGTCTTGTCGGCTTCGAGCAGGTCTTGCGAAAACTTCGTGGCTTCGCCGAAACAAAGCGGCAGCAAGCCAGTCGCGAGTGGATCGAGCGTACCGGTGTGGCCCGCTTTTTTTGCCAGATAAAGACGCTTCGCGCGAATCAGCGCGTCGTTGCTCGACAGGCCGAGCGGCTTGTCGAGCAACAGGACGCCATCGAGCGCGCGGCGCGGCACGCGGGGGCGTTGAGATGCGGTCATGTCGGAGGGACGAAATCTTCGATAAATACGGAAAACAGCGACGGAAACAACGCTGAGCGCAGGGCCACTCAGGCATGGCAGCGAGAGCCGCGGCTACAGCGCGCTCAGTCTTCTTTCGCGCGATTCGCGTTCGCCTCGTCGATCAGACGCGACATTTCGACGGCTCGCTCGATCGTCTTGTCGTAATGGAAATGCAGCGTCGGCACGGTGTGGATATGCAGGCGCTTGAACAGCTGATTGTGCAGATGCCCGGCGGCATGCGTGAGCGCTTCGAGCGTCTGTTGCGGGTCGCCCGTGAGCGTCGTGAAATAGACCTTGGCGTGCGCGTAGTCCGGCGTCAGCTCGACACTTTGAATCGTGACGATGCCGATGCGCGGATCCTTGACCTCGCGCAGCAGCTCGGACAAATCGCGCTGGATCTGATCGGCGATCTGCACGTTGCGATTGGGGGAAGAACGTTTTTTAGGCATGGTGTGATGTGATCCGCCTTAACGGATGCAAAAAATGGTTCGCGCTAGCGCGGTGCGGGCTGTCCTTCCGGGCGGCATTCAGGCGGCCGGGAGAACCGGAAGCTCGACAGCGGGCTGTTACGCGGCGACCGGCGTCAGAGCGTGAAAGAGCGCGGTAAACCGGGAACAAAAGCGCGGGAACAAACGCGCGGCAACCAACGCATAGCAGCAAAGCACGACAGCAAAGCACGACAGCAAAGCGTGGCGCCGAAGCGCGGCAATCACGCGGAACAACGTGCGGCGCCAAAAACAACGGGCGGAGCGGGCGTTAAAGCCCGCTCCGCCCCTTTGAGCCGTGCCGCGTAAATTACAGCGAACGCGCGACTTCGGTGATCTCGAAGACTTCGAACTGATCGCCTTCGACGATATCGTTGAAGTTCTTGATCGACATACCGCACTCGAAGCCCTGACGGACTTCCTTCACGTCGTCCTTGAAGCGCTTGAGCGAATCGAGTTCGCCCGTGAAGATGACGACGTTGTTGCGCAGCACGCGCACCGACGACGAGCGCTTGACGAAACCGTCCGTGACCATACAACCGGCCACCGCGCCGATCTTCGGTACCTTGAAGACCTGACGCACTTCGACCGTACCCGTCACGACTTCGCGCTTCTCCGGTGCCAGCATGCCCGACATCGCGGCCTTCACGTCATCCACTGCGTCATAGATGATGTTGTAGTAGCGAATATCGACGCCGTTGGCTTCCGCCAGCTTGCGAGCCTGCGCATCCGCACGGGTGTTAAAGCCGATGATGACAGCCTTCGAAGCCGTTGCAAGGTTGACGTCGGACTCGCTGATGCCACCCACGGCGCCGTGCACGATCTGCACGCGGACTTCGTCGGTGGACAGTTTGAGCAGCGACTGCACCAGCGCCTCCTGCGAACCCTGCACGTCGGCCTTGACGATGAGCGGCATGTACGCCACTTCGCCTTCGCCCATCTGTTCCAGCATGTTCTCGAGCTTCGCCGCCTGTTGCTTGGCCAGCTTGACGTCGCGGAACTTGCCTTGACGGAACAGCGCGACTTCACGCGCCTTGCGGTCGTCCGGCATGACGATGACTTCCTCGCCAGCTTGCGGGACTTCCGACAGACCCTGAATTTCGACCGGGATCGACGGACCGGCCGACTTGGTCGGCTTGCCGGTCTCGTCGAGCATGGCTCGCACGCGACCGTAAGCGCTACCTGCCAGCACCACGTCTCCGCGGTTCAGCGTACCCGACTGGACCAGGATCGTTGCAACCGGACCCTTACCCTTGTCGAGCTTCGCTTCGATGACGAGACCCTTGGCCGGCGCTTCGACCGGTGCCTTCAGTTCCAGCACTTCGGCTTGCAGCAGCACGTTTTCGAGCAGATCGTCGATGCCCGCGCCGGTTTTAGCCGACACCGACACGAACGGCGAATCGCCACCGTATTCTTCCGGCACGACGCCTTCAGCGACGAGTTCCTGCTTGACGCGCTCCGGATTCGCATCCGGCTTGTCGATCTTGTTGATCGCGACGACGAGCGGCACGCCGCCTGCCTTCGCGTGGGCAATGGCTTCCTTCGTCTGCGGCATGACGCCGTCGTCGGCAGCCACCACCAGAATCACGATGTCGGTTGCCTTCGCACCGCGAGCACGCATAGCCGTAAAGGCTTCGTGGCCCGGCGTGTCGAGGAAGGTGATAACGCCACGCGGCGTTTCGACGTGGTAAGCGCCGATGTGCTGCGTAATGCCGCCCGCTTCACCCGCTGCGACCTTGGCGCGGCGAATGTAATCGAGCAGCGACGTCTTGCCGTGGTCGACGTGACCCATGACCGTGACGACCGGCGGACGCGGCAGTGCTTCCGCATCGGACACTTCGCCTTCGACCAGCATGGCTTCCGGATCGTCCAGCTTGGCCGCAACCGCGTGGTGGCCCAGTTCTTCGACGATGATCATCGCCGTTTCCTGGTCCAGCATCTGGTTGATCGTGACCATCTGGCCGAGCTTCATCATCGACTTGATGACTTCCGACGCCTTCACCGCCATCTTGTGCGCCAGATCGGCGACCGTGATGGTTTCCGGCACGTGCACTTCACGCACGATCGGCTCGGTCGGTGCCTGGAACGTGGTGCTTTGATCCTGATGCTTGCCGCGACCCTTCGGGCCACCGCGCCAGCCACGATCGACACCGCCGCTCGAATCGCCACGCGTCTTGATACCGCGGCGCTTCGCTGCGTCGTCCTGCCAGCCGCCCTTGCCGCCGCCCGGCTTCTTCTTGTCGCCGGCGGAAGGCGTGGTCGTGGCAGCCGGAGCCGCAGCAGCCGGTTTCTTGGCTGCCGGACGTGCCGCTGCTTCACCCGCCGGACGCGCCGGCTTGTGCAGCGTGCCCTTGGCTTCCGCGGCCTTGGCCGGCTCGGCGGGCTTCGGTGCCGGTTCCGGCGCTTTGACCTGCGCCTTGCGCGGCGTGTTCATCATTTCGCGAATCGCGCGTGCTTCGGCTTCAGCCGCGGCACGACGCTTGGCGATTTCTTCCTGCTCGGCACGCGCTTTCTCAGCAGCCTGACGCGCTGCGTCTTCCGCCTTCTTCGCGGCTTCGCGTTGCGCGGCACGCTCTGCAGCTGCGCGCTCGTCGTCCTGCTCGTTAACTTTGGCGACTACCGGTTCCGCGGCCTTAGCCACCACCGGCTCGGCCTTCGCGGCCGCCAGCTGCGCAGCTTGCGCCGGCTTCGCAGCCTGTGCCTGCTGCTCGCGAGCTGCCGCCTCGGCCGCTGCGCGCTTCTTCGCTGCTTCTTCTTCCGCACGGCGACGCTCGGCTTCGGCAGCCGCTTCACGCGCCTGACGTTCCGCTTCTTCGCGTTCGAGTTGTTCCTGGCGCGCCTTCAGCTCCTGAGCCTGCTTTTCGAGCAGTTCGGCTTCGTGACGAGCTTCCTCTTCACGACGCTGGAGTTCGAGATCGTCGACGTCGGCCTCGGCCACATGATTCGATGCATCTCCGTTTTCGGCGGAGGTTTCGTCGCGGCGGACGAAGGTGCGCTTCTTGCGCACCTCGACCTGAATGGTGCGAGCTTTGCCCGTCGCATCGGATTGCTTGATTTCCGACGTATGCCGTTTCGTCAGCGTGATCTTGCGCTTGTCAGCATCAGTCGAGCCGTGAGACTTGCGCAAGTGGTCGAGCAGACGCGCCTTGTCCGTTTCGGACAAGCTGTCGTCTTCGCTCGCTTTTGTGACGCCTGCTGCCTGCAGCTGCTCAAGCAGCACGCCTGCAGGCATTTTCAGTTCCGCGGCAAATTGGGCTACGTTGTTACTCGCCATTCATTCCTCTTAATGCAAGGACCGATTCCTTGCGGTTAGCATCGGGTCATGCGGCCTGACGGCCGCTTCAATTTAGTGCGCCATGGTCATTTCTCACTGGAACCAGTGTTCACGTGCTTTCATGATCAACGCCTTAGCGGCATCCTCTTCCATTCCGGTCATCTCGACCAGTTCATCCACAGCCAGCTCGGCGAGTTCGTCGCGCGTCTGGATCTGATGTTCGGCCAGCTTGGCGAGCAGGTCGGCGTCCATGCCGTCCAGGCTCTTCAGGTCGAGCGCTACATTTTCGACCTTTTCTTCATTCGCGATCGCCAGCGTCAACAGCGCGTCGCGCGAGCGATTACGCAGTTCGTGAACAGTGTCTTCGTCGAATGCTTCGATTTCGAGCATTTCGTTGAGCGGCACATAAGCGATCTCTTCGAGGCTCGTAAAGCCTTCGTCGATCAGGATGTCGGCCACTTCTTCGTCGACATCGAGACGCGCCATGAACAGGTCACGCAGTACGCCGCGCTCCTGATTCTGCTTTTGCGCAGATTCGTCCGGCGTCATGATGTTGATCTGCCAGCCGGTGAGTTCGCTGGCAAGACGCACGTTCTGGCCGCTGCGGCCGATCGCGACCGCCAGTTCGTTTTCGTCTACGACGACGTCCATCGAATGCTTTTCTTCATCGACGACGATCGATTGGACGGCTGCCGGCGCGAGGGCGCCGATCACAAACTGAGCGGGATCCTCCGACCATAGCACGATGTCGACGTTTTCGCCACCGAGCTCGTTACGCACCGCCTGCACGCGCGAGCCGCGGATGCCGACGCAAGTGCCGATCGGATCGATGCGCTTGTCGTACGCGACCACGCCGATCTTGGCGCGCACGCCCGGATCCCGCGCGGCCGCCTTGATTTCCAGCAGACCTTGCTCGATTTCCGGCACTTCCATCTCGAACAGCTTCATCAGGAATTCGGGCGCCGTACGCGACAGTTCGATCTGCGGACCGCGCGCGGTGCGATCGACCTTCGCGATATAGGCACGCACGCGGTCGCCCACGCGCAGGTTTTCCTTCGGAATCAGCTGATCGCGGCGCAGCAGCGCTTCGACACGGCCGGTTTCGACGATGAAGTTGCCCTTATCCAGGCGCTTCACCGAGCCGGTCATGATGTGCTCGCCGCGCTCGAGGAAGTCGTTCAGGATCTGTTCGCGTTCGGCGTCGCGCACCTTCTGCAGGATCACCTGCTTGGCAGCCTGCGCGCCGATCCGGCCGAATTCGATCGACGGCACCGGTTCTTCGATGAACTCGTCGAGTTGAATCTCGGGCTTCTGTTCGCGTGCTTCGAACAGCAGAATTTCCTGATCCGGTTCCTGCAAACCGGCTTCGTCCGGCACCACTTTCCAGCGGCGAAACGTTTCGTGCTCGCCGCTTTCACGGTCGATATGGACGCGGATATCCGCATCTTCTTCGAAGAGTTTCTTGGAGGCCGAAGCGAGAGCCGCTTCGAGCGCGGCAAATACCACGTCTTTGTCGACATTCTTCTCGCGTGCCAGCGCATCCACCAGCATCAACACTTCGCGACTCATTGTTTGCGGCTCCTAAAGTCAACTTTCGGAACGAGGCGTGCCTTGTCCATGTCCGCGAGCGTGAAATCGAGCATCGCGGCGCCTTCCTTCCCTTCAAATTCCAGACCGATCGTCTCGCCTTGCGGAGCATGCAGGATGCCCCGGTACGATTTCCGTCCGTCCAATGGCTTTTTCAATGTGATTACCACTTCGCTGCCTGCGAAGCGTTCGAAATCCGCCAGTTTCTTCAGCGGGCGGTCGAGACCCGGCGACGACACTTCAAGCCGCTCGTAATCGATATTTTCGACCGTCAGAACGTGCTGGAGCTGACGCGTGACTTTCTCGCAGTCTTCGATCGCGATGCCGGCCGGCTGGTCGATATAGATACACATCATGCCGCGGCCGGTGCGCTCGAAGTCGACGAGCTCGTAGCCGAGTCCCACGACCGTGGTTTCAATCAGTTCCGTCAGTTGCACAATGCCCTCTTAGATGTTCGCGCAGCGAGCCTGCCGCCTGTTCTGCAAACAACCAATGCGGGCCGCGCGCCAAGCCGGCGCACGTTCGTGCTACCCGAGATGCCGAACCACTGAGAACTGAGCGGCAAAAAAAAATGGGCTAAACGCCCATCATCTTATTACCGGTGGTCGCACCTGAGCCGCACATAAAAAGCCGCACGCCCAGCGACTTCGCGATTGTAGCCATTTTTCAGGACAAACGCAAACCGCAAAGCGCCGCCCAACGCGCATTTCAGCTTGATTTCACGGGAATCTTTCCACGATATGGCGGCCGTTCAGGCCTTTTGCAAGACGGCTCGGGCCGCCTCGGATCCACGCCGGACAAGCCGGGCAAGTGAAATCTGCCCCCACTTCCGTCCAGGCTGCGGTTTTATGTGCCGCAAGAAAATTGCAAAGCAACGCGAACCTGGAGAGCGCGTCGATCGACCACGGCGGCGACTCACGAAAATCGTTGAAAAACGATTCAGCGGCCGGCCGCCATGCATGACTCGCTTACTTTAACGGCCGCGCGAACGGCCGCGCGGCGCGCCACCGCCGCGATTGGCGCCGCCCGGGTTGGCATTGCCGCCACCCGCGCGGTTGGCGTTGCCACCGCGATTGCCGCCCGGCCCGCGGCTACCGCCGCCATTGCCGGGATTGGCACCCGCACCGCCGGGACGCTTGCCGCCCGCCGCACGATTGCCATTGCCCGACGGCGCACGATTACCGTCGACCTCCCGCCCGCCGCGCGGGCCGCCCGCACCGCCGCCCATCGGACCGCCGAGCCCACTCGCGCCGCGGCCGGCACCGCGATTGCCGTAACCGCCACCGCCAAAGCCGCCGCCGCTCGCACCGCCACCGAATCCACCACCCGCCGCACCACGGCGGCCTTGGCCGCGCGGTTGCTGCTGCTCGAAACGGCTATGCGACATCAACACGGGCTCACGGTTGATGAAGCCCATCGACGTCTGCATCGGATCCGGCTGCTTACGCTCCGGCGCTTCGCGGCGGCTGCCCTTGTCTTCGGTCGGCGCCTTCAGGCCCACCGACGCCATCAGCGCACGCACCTGGTTGTCTTCGAGCTCTTCCCAGCGGCCGCGCTTGAGGCCCTTCGGCAGCGAAATCGGGCCGTGACGGGTGCGGATCAAACGGCTGACCATCAGGCCGGCCGCTTCGAACATGCGACGCACTTCGCGGTTACGCCCTTCGGCGAGCGCGACGTGATACCAGTGATTCGTGCCTTCGCCGCCACCGTCGCGAATCCGCAGGAAGTTTGCCGGGCCGTCGTCCAGTTCGACGCCGTGCAGCAGCTTCTGGCGCATGCCTTCCGCCAGTTCGCCGACCACCCGCACCGCATATTCACGCTCGACGCTGTAACGCGGGTGCATGAAACGGTTCGCCAGATCGCCTGACGTGGTCAGCATCAGCAGACCTTCCGTATTGAAGTCGAGACGGCCGACCGCGAGCCACTTGGCGGTTTTCATCGGCGGCAGTTTGTCGAACACCGAAGGACGGCCTTCCGGATCGGCATGGCTGACGATTTCGCCGGTCGGTTTGTGATACAGCAGCACGCGCGGCGGCTTGTTGGCGAGCTTGCGCTTGACCGGCTTGCCGTTGATGCGAACCTGGTCGGTCGGCATGATGCGCTGGCCGATGTGAGCCGGCTCGCCATTTACCGACACGCGGCCGGCGACAATCAGCTCTTCCATGTCGCGACGCGAACCCATGCCTGCCTCGGCCAGCACCTTGTGCAACTTCGGTGCGTCGTCATCCGCTGCCAGCACGCGCTTGGGCGCGGCCGGCTTGCCACGGCGCAGCATCGGCGCGCGCACGCCACCGGTGGCGCTGTTGTCCGCGTCGAACGCGGGCGATGTGACGTACGAGAACAGATCGTCCTGACCGGCTTCCGCCGCAGCCGCCGGCGCTTCACCGCCGCGGCGGTTCTGACGCTGGCCGCCCTCGCGCGGCTGACGCTCGCGCTGACCTTCACGAGGCGCACCTTCGCGTTGACCCTCACGAGGCGCTCCTTCACGCGGTGCGCCCTCGCGGCGCGCGCCGCCCGCATTGCGGCGTGACCCCTGACCCTTCGCGCCGGCATCTTTGCGCGGCATACGCACTTGCGCGACGACCTCGCCGTCCGGCGGCGCCTCGCTGACAACCGGCGCCTCTTGCGCGGGGCCGCCTTCGGCGCCCTTCGTCTTCGCGCCGGCGCGGCGCCGGGCGATCAGGCTGCGCGGACCGCGACGCAGGCCGCGGCGCGGACGGTCTTCACCGTCTGCTTCCGTGGTCTGCGCCGGGCGCTCGCCCTCGCCTGCCGACGCTTGCGTGGTGCGCGTTTCGTCAGCGCGAGCCGACGGCACGGCGCGCTCGGATTCGGACGAATCGGTGTCGTGGGTATGTGTCAAAACAACCTCAAAATGTCAGGTCGCGCACGCCCGTTGCGGGCGTGGCAAAAAAAGTTCGGTTACGTCAGGCGCTGCGCGACTCAGGTTCGTCGTCGGTCAGAACGCCCGCGTCCTGCGCCGCATCGCGACGATCCTCAGGATCGCCGTGCGCCGCCTTGGTCGGGTTCGGCTCGGCGGCGTGCTCCGTATTGCGGAGTACGCCCGAGTCGTGCGCGGGTATTGCCGGATCGGTCTGGGAGACCGGATCGTGATTCTGTGCGGACCCGGCGGTGCCGGTCTGCGGTGCAACGTTTTCCGCGTGCGCCGTTTCAGCATGATCCTGCGCGGCTGGCTCACCCATCCCGTCCGGATGCAAGCCGGATGCGGGTGCGGTATCCACTGCGCTGTCAGTCGCTTCGGCCGCCTGCACTGCTTCCATCGGCTCAGCGTGCTGCTTTTGATGCAATTCAGCGAATCCGTCAGCGATTTCCGCTCCGGGCGCCTCGCCTGATGTTTCGAGCTGGTTGGCACCGGCATGGCTACCGGCGTCCGCGTCCGCCTCTACGGCATCGAACTGCGGCGCTTCGCCCACGGCCTTAGCAATAGCCTGAGGTTGACCACTAGCGGCCGAGTCGATAACCTCGCCCGCAGCGGCACTTTCATCTACCACGCCGGAATCCACCGGCTCTCCGAGCGTGCCCTCTTCGCCCGACGCCAACGCTTGCGCGGCGTCGGCGTCAGCGAACTCGATCGCATGCTGGCCGAGCAGATCCGCGTTCAACTGCGCCGACGGGTCCGCGAGCGGCGGCAATTCGTCGAGCGCTTTCAGCCCGAGGTCGTCGAGAAACTGCCGTGTCGTCGCATACAGCGCGGGACGGCCCGGCACGTCACGATGACCGATCACTTCGATCCAGTTGCGGTCTTCGAGCTGCTTGACGACCTGCGTATTCACCGTGACGCCGCGAATTTCTTCGATATCGCCACGCGTGACCGGTTGCCGGTAGGCAATGATCGCGAGCGTTTCGAGCACCGCGCGCGAATATTTCGGCGGTTTCTCAGGATGCAAGCGATCCAGATACGAACGCATTGCGGGCTTGCTTTGAAACCGCCAGCCCGACGCCAGCCCGACCAACTCCACACCGCGCCCAGACCAATCCTGCTTGAGGTCTTCGAGCAAATTCCGAACGGTGTCTGCCGACACGCCGTCGGCAAAGAGCTTGCGCAACTCGCCGAGCTTTAACGGCTCCTGCGCGCAGATCAAGGCAGTCTCGAGGACGATCTTCGCCTCTTGGGTATTCATGCAGCTAGGTCAGACCCTGTGGTCAAAGAACCGGATCAAACAGACGATGTGGAACTGAAGACGCGCTCGCCCGATTCTGATCGGTCATATTGATGGGAGCACGCACCGGGGGGAGGCGAAACAGACAATCGAACCAAACCCAGCCGGACGGAGCAGCGATATTCCTGAAAGGAATCGCGTGACTGAGCGCCATATTACGCAAAAACAATCAGTGCGTAAAGATGAAATCCCCCGCGCATTTTCCGGCCTCGCCTTGGCGGGCGTGCTTTAGTGAAAAAGCGGGCTTAATTGGACGGAAACCCGCTTTCTTCGGTTGTTCTTCTCCCGGTTTGCTCAATAGTGTTTTGCGCGGCCACCTTGCGGCAGGCGCTCAGCGGTCCGTCGTGTGGCTCGCGAGGAACCGCTTCAGGCGCTCGACGCCCGCGTCCAGCCGCGCCGTGTCGCAGGCATAGCACCAGCGGACGAAGCCCTCGCCCTGCGGGCCGAACGCGCTGCCCGGCGCCACGCCGAGCCCCACCTCACGCACCATTGCCTTGCATAGCTCCAGACTGCGCGAGGCACCCGGCATCGAGAAAAACAGGTACATCGCGCCGGGCGGCGCCTTGACGTCCACCCCCGGCACTGTGGAAAGCGCGCGCACCAGATGATCGCGCGACGCTTTCAGGTCCAGCACCAGTTCCTGCGTGAAGGCTTCGCCCTGCTCGATGGCCGCGATGCCGGCTTGCTGAACGAAGGCCGGCGCGCACGAGGTGTTGTACTCGACGAGCTTGCCCAAATCGTCCATCAACGAGGCGGGTGCGACGATCCAGCCGAGCCGCCAGCCCGTCATCAGCCATGCCTTGGAAAAGGAATTGACGCAAATTACGCGCTCGTCGCGGGTAGCCAGGTCGAGGAACGACGGCGCGGTGAGCGAGGGCGCGGCGTTGGCGTTGGCGTTGGCGTTGGCGTTGGCGTTGGCGTTGGCGTTGGCGTTGGCATCGCCGTCCGCATAGTAGAGGCGCTCATAGACTTCGTCCGCCACGATCCAGATACCGTGGCGCCGACAATGCGCCAGCACCGCGCGCTGCTCGTCGCGACTCATCACCCAGCCGGTCGGATTGTTGGGCGAATTGATCAGCAACATCTTCGTGTCGGGCGTCAGCGCCGCGAGCAATTGCTCGAGGTCGAGTTGCCACCCGCGTTCGCCGTAGCCCAGCGCGACGGTTTCGACGTGCGCGCCGAGAATCTTCGGAATCTCGACCAGATTCGGCCAGAGCGGCGTAACCGCGACGACGCGGTCACCCGCGCCCACCACGAGCTGCGCCGCAAGCATCAACGCATTCACGCCCGCGCTCGTCACCGCGATGTGCTCCGGCGATGTCGCGCCGTGCAGCTTGCTGACGTAGCCCGCCAGCGCGGCGCGCAGCGGCGCGATGCCGAGATTGTGTGTGTAGAACGTCGCGCCCGCGGCGAGCGACGCGCTCGCCGCGTCGCGGATAAAGGCCGGCGTCACGCGGTCGGACTCGCCGAACCAGAATGGCAGAACGTCGTCGACGCCGAAACCGGCGTTGGCGACTTCGCGAATCTGCGAAGGACGCAGGTCGCGCACGGCGTCGCGCGCATTGGGGATAGCAGGGAAAAACGAATCCGTTTCGCTCATCGAGACTTCCAGACGGGTGGATGGCATGAATTGAAATGCAGCGGAGGCGACAGTTTAGCTTGGCGCTCCTTCTGGGGGCGGCGAGGCAGGCAGCGTTATCGTCACTAGCTCAAATCCTCCGCCCGCCCCGGCAATTGACGGATCAGCCCCCACACCGCCTCCGCAGCCGGCGACAGCGAGCGGTCCCGCCGCCGCACCAGTTCGACCGTGCGCTCGGCGCGCGGCACCAGCGGCCGGGCCACCAGCGAGGCGCCCGCCGGCAGCGGCAATGCCAGCCACGGCAGCACGCTCACACCGACGCCCGCCTCCACCAGCCCAAAAACGGTCGCGGAATGCCCCAGCTCCTGCACCACCGTGGCGCTCACGCCATATTCCTGCATCACGGCGTCGATGATCGGCCGGCTGCCCGATGCGTAGTCGAGCATCACCAGTTGCTGACCTTCCAGGTCCGTCCACGCGACCCGCTGCTGGGCGGCAAGAGGATGATCGTCGCGCGTGACGACGCAGAACGAATCCGTCATCAGCGATTCGCTAAGCAGATCGTCTGCGGCGAACGGGCCGATGATCACGCCGAAGTCGACCTCGCCCGACTTGACCTTGCGGACCACGTCGCTCTGCACGTCGTCACGCAGGCCCAGTGCGACGTAGGGAAACTGCTGGCCGCAGGCGGCCACCACGCGCGGCATGAGCCGGCACGCCACCGTCGGGCTGGCGGCCACCACGACGCGCCCGCGGCGCTGTTCACCGATTTCGCGGATCTCGCGCAGCGCGTCGTCCAGATCCGAGAGCAGACGCGACACGCTCGACACCAGGTTGCCGCCCACATCCGTGAGTTGCACCTCGCGGGTCGTGCGATCGATCAGCTTGAGACCGATCTCGCCCTCCAGTTCGCGCACGCAGCGGCTGACCGCTGACTGCGTCAGGCCGATTTCATCGCCCGCCCGGCTGAAGCTTTGCAGACGGGCGACCTCAATGAAAACCCTTAGCTGCCGCAGCGTGACATTCATTTACCAACCTCATCAATTGCATCATTTGATGCGTATTGTAAGGCGAAAGTCAGCACCACAATCGGTTTTAGTCATTGCGCTGCAATGCAGCAATAAGGCGCAAACGCACGCTGGCCGGGCCTGATTGCACAAGATTGGTGATTGTCCCGATTTGCGAGATGGGTTTTTTGGATTCTTATACGCCCCTAGCTAGCGCCCGCGCTGGCCCGCTGTCATGGGGCTTTCAGGCGGTTGGACTCAACTTGGCACACTTCCTGCATTTACATGCACACAAGGGTCGGCGCCATGATTCTGACTGCATAGCAGACCGTGGCAAGCCCGACCCTCCTTGGCACTCGCCTATCGAGTGCATGGAGAGTGCGCGGCGCGGGGCAGCGCACCGGAGTTAGCTTCGCTGAGGTGAAACATGATGCTGTTCGACGATTTGAGAGACAACGAGTGGGCGCTGGTCGAGGCGTTGTTCTGTGCGGAGCCAGCACGGAGCGAACGGCGCGGTCGACCACGCGTGGAAGCGCGCGCGGTTGTCAACGCCGTGCTGTGGGTGCTGTCGACGGGCGAAGGCTGGTCCAAACTGCCGGGCCGCTATCCGTCGCCGCCGACTTGCCGCCGTCGCTTCGACGAGTGGCAAGCCGATGGTACGCTCGCCGAAATAGTTAAGCGACTCGGCACGAGCGGCCGTGAAATTTCGCTGCGCGGCCGTATCGGCGCAACCGCAGCCAAACCGCCGGCACCGCCGAGCCGTGACCGCCTGCGCGGCGCATTCTGGACCAATCCGGAATCGTGGCGCGCTCCGGTCAAGATGGCCTGACGCGAACTGTTTGACCGCCGGGCGCTTGCGGGCACCCGGCGTTTATCCGATCCAGGTCGACGCGCGCCGCTGGTCTGCGCTCGCCGCATCTGTCATGGGCACCGCTCCTCGGCGCGCCCAACGCAGTCGTCCCCTCCTGCTACACCCAGCTAACTGTGCGCTGCTTCAGATGTCTGAAGCAGCGCGATAGTTGCGGGTGAAACATCCATTTACTATTACTTACAGCGTGCTTTCGCGACTGCGCATACCTTATACGTATGCAAACAGGCCTTGAGTCGATCGGCTTGACGGGAGCTCAGCATGAAACCAATGTCACTGCTTCTGTGCGGCATTGTCGTTTCATCAATGGCCGCACCGGCGCTTGCTCAGCAGCGCCAACAGGCATGGAACTGGCGGCCGGATCGTCCGGCTACCCTCGAAGCCTGGCAACAAAGCGATACGCGTGGCCGCGACTTCACGCCACCGGCGCCGCGCGGAGACTTGCGTGGCGATATCGCCAGTAACGTGCGCACGCGGCCGGAGGCGCCTCGGCAGGATCCCACGCGCCGGCGTTAATTAGTCAGCGCCTGTCAGCGCCTGGTCGGCGGTTAGCCAGCGTGAGCGCGGAAACGGTTCGCGAAAACGGTCCGTTATGTGCTCGCGCGAAGTTGTGCTTTTAGTTTATTGGGGGAACCACCCCGCCGAATGGCAGTCTGATTTAACGCCATTAGCACAGCGTGGCAGTAGTAATTCCGGTACGCCCGTATCCTCGCGATACGGGCTTTTTTTTGCGCGTCTCGCGCGGATGCGAAATGTATGCGCGTAGGGGCGTGCAAGACGCCCGACACGGCAGAATGTGCTGTGCGATTACCCGCTAGAAGCCGGACGGACACAGCAATGGGATCCCCGCCAGCCGCGTCAAGCGGCTGGGAAGGTACGCTTGGCAGCCCGCCGGACTTATGGCCGGACTTCGAGCGCGGCAGTAGGCCGCGTGTCGGCTGTGGCAACGACGTAGTCGTTCATTCGCTGTGCGGTCCAACTGAGCAGGCGCTCGTCGTGTGCAAGCCGCGCGAATTCCGCTCTACCGCGCTCAGTCAGCACGGCAATGTCGACCGGTGCGTGAAAACCCGGAGCCGGTGCGACAGTGCGCTGCCGAACGGTGTCCATCAAGCCCAGTGCGCGAAGATATTGGAAGACGCCGGGTCTTCTGGCCCATGGGACCTGGCGATATTGCGCCCGCCGCAGCGCTTCAAGTACCGCTTCGTTGGAATACGTGGTCATCTCACTTCTTTCTTAAAGTGCAGCTATGACACATCCATGCCCAACACGTCACCGCGCCACCAGTGACGCGCTCGGCACCCGCCCTTGGCTGGAAGCTGGCTGCGATTATCGCAGTCGAGTTCCGCCAGGTGCTGCCTGGTCTCGTTTTCGGAACCCCCGTCTGAACGGCATGTTAGCGTTCTGCCTACGAGCCGACGATGCAACCGCTGCGGCGCGATAGCAAGCCCATAGATTTGTCCCGAAAGACATACGTTACCCCATTTAAATTGATTCTATTCACTTTATTAGCGCTTTTTTTTGCAGCAATCGTGCTATGGAAGCGCGCCAGGCGCCCGCTCGCCGTCTGCACGGTTGCCCTGTTCTGGCTGCTTGCCGCCGGCTGGCTCACCGCGCCTTTGCTGCATCTGGCGCAACCGCGCTGGCAGACCGATACGCCCGCCCGGTTCGCGCCGCGCACCGCGATCATCATGCTCGGCGGCGGCACGACCTACGACGACCACACGCTCGTGCCTCCGCGTGACGTGATCGCGCGCATCTCGGCGAGTGCCGAAAACTATGCCGCCTGCAAACGCGCGGCGGCCATATGCCGTGTGATCGTGAGCGGCGGCAATCCGCAGCGGCACCTCGCGACGGAAGCCGATACCTATTTGCCTTATCTGTTGCGTGAGCAGGTGCCGCGCGCGGATATCGTGCTGGAAAACAGCAGCCTCACTACCTACGAAAACGCGCGCAACGTATCCGCCATTCTGGATGGCTCACGTTACGATTCGTTGATCCTCGTTACCTCCGCCTATCAGATGCCGCGCGCCCTGCTCGACTTCCACCGCTTCGGCCTCGCGCCACAACCGATGATCTCGAACGCGCGGCGCGCACGTCTTGGTGTACTGCCTCGGTATGACAACCTGGTGAGTGCGGAGATCGCGTTGCATGAGTTGATTGGCATCGCACAATTTCACGTGTATCGCGCAATCGGGTGGTTCTAGAATCCAGATGGCATTGAAAAGCCATTTATTTAGAAATGCGAAGGTTGTGGATCCGTGACGAAACATGATCGTGACTTATTCGCGAAGTCAGTCCGCATCGCGACCGCGCTCGGCGTAACAAGATGTAACGAATTGTCATCGCACTTACAAATCCGTCCGCTGGAGCGGATATTGCTGACTAGAATGCATTGTCTTTCCGTCTGGACAGGCAAGTACTCGGGTCCACAACCACTCTGCGGAGGTAGTAATGAAGAAAGTGTCCCTGGCGATCCTGGTTTCCCTCAGTGCCGTAACGGGCGCGGCTTATGCGCAGGACAACGGCGTCATGATGAGCACCGATCCGGCCAAGGCCGCCGACGTCGAGCAGCGCGCGCAAGATTTGCAAAACCGCCAGCAAGCAATGGAAAGCGCACCGGCCGCACCGATGAAACACCACAAGGGCGCCCCGCATCACAAAAAGGCGCCCAAGGCCGACGCCGGCTCCTAAGCACCGTTCACCCGACTCACCCGCGGCCGCGCCGCGATGGTGAAAAGCCGAAGCCAGCATCGCCGGTTTCGGCTTTTTTGTTGTCTAATGGTTTGGCGCGTGGTCTTTCGAAAGGTCTGGCGGAAAACTTGCGAGCCTCGCAGCAGGCCGGCGCGCCGGCCAGCCCCGAACATGCCGCTTAAGCCCTGCGGCGCGCGCCTGACGGTGTGCTAAAGTCGCGCACCGACCGGCGCCCAGCCGGAATCCCTAACCCGTGCGCACCCTGGTGCGGAGGACAGCATGAGCAACATCCAGCTTGATATCGAATGGACTGAAGCAGCATCTCGCAAAATCGAAAAACTGATGCCGCGCGGCGGTCAGGAGGCGTTTCTGGCGCTGCCGCCCGTCGAGTGCCTGCCGATGGAAGGCGACGTGCTGTTTCTTGGACCGGATGGCAAGCAGCAGCCGTTCATCGTCGCGGAACGGCAGTATCACCACGATGGCGATGCCGACTGGACCATCATCCTGATCCTCGACGTTCCGCAAGCCACG
Source organism: Paraburkholderia sp. RL17-383-BIF-A (assembly GCF_046028015.1). Classification (NCBI taxonomy): domain Bacteria; kingdom Pseudomonadati; phylum Pseudomonadota; class Betaproteobacteria; order Burkholderiales; family Burkholderiaceae; genus Paraburkholderia; species Paraburkholderia sp. RL17-383-BIF-A. The sequence goes on from NZ_JARESR010000025.1 coordinate 17,181, forward strand.
CATTGATCATCAGGTAGTCGTCAAACGGCGAGCGGGTTTCCGGCCGAACCGGCCCGGCAACCCGCTTGCCGTTATGCAACGTGTCCGCCCGTTCAGGCGATCTTCGACACGACGCGAATTTCAGCGTGCTCCACCCAATCCGCCACCGCTTTCCTGTAGGTCGCGATGTGCTCGGATTTCGCATGCGCTGCCAGTGCTTCCTGGCTTTCCCAACGCTCGACAAACACGAACCGGCGCGGCTCCTGCACGTCGCGGTGCAAGTCGTATTGAAGCGCTCCCTGCTCCTTGCGCGTCGGCCCGACCAGACCTTCGAGCGCCTGACGCAGTTGCTCTTCGTGCCCCGGCTTCGCCACCGAGATTGCGACCACCGCGATTTCCGACATGCCTAACCTCCGTTTCATTAAAAGCAGCAGCATACCGGGCGCCTACCAAACCTGCAGGACGCGGCTTCAAGGCACCGGCTTCGCGGTCCATGCCTGCGCTCTGCTGACCCGAAAACGCGCGCACGCATTCAAACGTCTAAGCCGCCCTCGCCTGGAGTTTGGCGGGTGTCCGCTCAGCGCCCTGTTACGCTCGATTTCATACATGCAAAAGATTGCGATGAAGGCAATCGGTTTTGCGCGCGGCATGTGGGCGCAGAACTCGCGCGGCGGGCCGGCGGCATCGTGCTGGATGGGCCTCGGGGAAAGGGTTTGCGGGGCGCCCGACATGTGCGCGAGTACGACCCCGCGTCTGTGATTACCCGCACATTCACGCGAATTGCAAACTGCTAGACTGGTTTTGACTAATCCGCCGGAGTCCAGCATGGCTGGCATTGCTCTCCGCGTTCCCGGGCTTTATCCGACCCGCCCTGCACACGTGGGGGCCGTGCCTCCGTTGCGCGCCGAATCGTCTGACGCGCCCCGTCACCCGCTTACCGCGATGCCGCCATGTCCGCACTCATGCCCGCCTTTATGCCATCCGTCAGCGAATTGACCCTGAGCGGCCTGCTCCCGCATCTGGTCCGGCACGAGTCCGGCTGGAGCGCGACGTGGCGCGCGCTGACTTTGCACAGCGTGTTCCAGCCGGTGCTCTCGGTCACGCACCAGCGCATCGTCGGTTATGAAGGACTGCTGCGCGCCTTCGACCCGGTCGGTTTGCCGGTCTCGCCAGAAGTGCTCTTCTCGGGCACCCGCTCGGCCGCCGACGCTCGTGAACTCGACCGTATCGCGCGCTGCCTGCATGTGGCGAACTTCATGGAGCAAGGCATCAGCACCGGGTGGCTGTTTCTGAATACGCGTCCACAGGTGTTCGAAACCGGCTGGCCGCAGCGCGCGTTCATCGACGAACTGTCGGCGCACTTCGGATTGCCTCAGGAGCGCATCGTGATCGAAGTGCTCGAGCAACCCGCCGACGACGAGTCCGCCGTCGCCAGCATGCTCGCCGCCTCGCAGCCGCGCGACTTCCTGATCGCGATCGACGACTTCGGCACCGGCTTCTCGAACTTCGACCGCGTATGGCGCTTCCGCCCCGACATCGTCAAACTCGACCGTTCGCTGGTCGCGCGCGCCGGCAGGCGCGAAGGCGACGATTCGATGATCAGCCACCTGATCGCGATGCTTCATCAATCAGGCACGCTGGTACTGGCTGAAGGCGTCGAAACCGACGAAGAATTGATGATCCTGATGGAAGCCGATGTGGATTTCGTCCAGGGTTTCTGGCTCGGTCAGCCGAAGAGCTCCGTGCAGGCGGCGTGCGCCGGCGTGCCGGCGCTGATCGAATCGATGTGGAGCAAGTTCGCCGACTACGAGCGCGAGCATGCCGGCCACCAGCGGCTGGGTTTCGAGGGTTTCGCCGAAGCAGTGCTGGCCGCCGCCGAGACCTACAAAACCACCGGCGATCTGCGCCAGGCGGCGCAAAAGGTGTGGCATCTGCCGGAGGCCCGCCGCGTGTTCATTACCGACGGACAAGGCGAACAAACCTTGCCCTCGGTCACGGCCGCCTCTGTGCCGCCGCCTCCGCTGCGGCTCGCGCCGCTCTATACCGACACGCGCAGCAACTGGTCGCGGCGCGCCTACTTCAAGCACGCGCTCGCCGCGCCGGGGCGCGTTGCGATGATGGGTCCGCACTATTCGCTTGCCGACGGTCAGGACTGCTACACCGCCGCCCTTGCATTCGAGCGTGACGGCACGCATGTGCTTTGCGTCGACTTCGTGCCGAGCGCCACCCTCCCCGACGTGCGCCCCGCGGGACGCGGCAGCAAGCGCTAATCGTCCACCCGGCCGCGGCCGGATTTGACCTCGCTGCGCTTGGCCTTGCTGTCGAGGCGCCGCAGGTTCGACGCGCGCGTCGGCCGGGTCGCCACGCGCTGCTTGCGCGTCACGCTGACGCTTTCGATCAGCTGATCGAGCCGCGCCAGCGCCGCCGCGCGATTCATGTCCTGAGTCCGATGCTCCTGCGCCTTGATGATCACGACGCCGTCACGCGTGAGCCGGTGATCGGACAGCGCAAGCAGGCGCATTTTCAACACTTCCGGCAACGACGAAGCGCGCACGTCGAAGCGCAGGTGGATGGCGCTTGAGACTTTGTTGACGTTCTGGCCGCCCGCTCCTTGCGCGCGCACTGCAGTCAGTTCGATTTCGTTCGACGGGATCGGATAGCGGGATGTCATGACACGAGATTGGGCTGGGAGACATGAGTGTACACAGTGCGCCCGAACGCCGATTATCGGCTATCGGGCGCGGCGGCCGATGCGAAAAACTATTTGCATCCGCACCGCCGCGTCATCGATACTGCGTTTTTCGCTTACGGCGTAAATTAACATGAAGCTTCGTCCGGCTTTTGTGCTCGAACTGGCCGTCAACTTTCTGTTGCCATGGCTCGCCTACCGTCTCGTGTTGCCGCATCTGGACGAGACCGGCGCGTTGATCGCGTCCGCCGTGCCGCCGATCGTCTGGAGCCTGGTTGAACTCGTGCGGTTTAGGCGCGTCGACGCGTTGAGCGTGATGGTGGTGGCCGGCATCGCGCTCTCGGTCGCGGCAATGGCGCTCGGCGGCAGTCCGCGCATGCTGCTGTTGCGCGAGTCGCTCGTATCCGGCGCGGTCGGCGTGGTGTTTCTGCTCTCGCTGCCCATGCGCCGTCCGCTGATCTTCTATCTCGCACGCGCCACCGTTGCCCGCGAAATGGAGGGCGGCGCCGCGCGCTTCGAAGCGCTGTGGCAGGAGCGGCCCGCGCTGGTCGCCGCGATCCGTCTGATGACGCTGGTGTGGGGCGTCGGCCTGACTGGCGAAACGGCGCTGCGTGCGTGGATGGCGCTCACCTGGCCGATCGAGCGCTTTCTGGTCGTTTCGCCGTTCATCGGCTACGGGATCTATGGCGGGCTGACGCTGTGGACGCTGTGGTATCGGAAGACCATGCGCGGGCGGGTTGACGCGCGCGTGCAATCGGGTGGCGCGGCTAGTTGAGGGTGTTCCACGCGCAATGCGTGGGGCTGCCGTTCTGCCGTTCTGCCGTTCTGCCGTTCTGCCGTTCTGCCGTTCTGCCGTTCTGCCGTTCTGCCGCCCTGCCGCCCTGCCGCCCTGCCGCCCTGCCGCTCTGCCGCTCTGCCGCTCAATGTTGGCAGCGGACCTCGAAGCAGTGCCGCTGCCCGCGCATCATTCTATTCAGCGCCGCGCCACGCCTGCGCTATCCGCGCGGCCAATCCCGAATCGCGCTGCGTTGGCGTCGCAATTGCCTGCGCCAGCACGGCGCGAGCGCCGACCACTTCCACCCGCTCGCGCGCGCGGGTGATCGCCGTGTACACCAGTTCGCGCGACAACACCCGGCTGAACACCGACGGCAGCATCAACACGGCATGCTCGAACTCCGAGCCCTGCGACTTGTGAACCGTGAGCGCGAAAGCGGTGTCGTGCGGTGGAAGCGCCGCCGGCGATACCGCTCGCAAACCGCCGTCGCCGGTACGGAAATACACCCGCAACGTGCCGTTCGCGCCCGGCAGCGCAATGCCGATGTCGCCGTTGAAAAGACCGAGTGCGTAGTCGTTGCGCGTCACCATCACGGGGCGCCCGGCGAACCACTGCGCGCCCACTGCCAGCGTCACGCCGGCTGCGCGCCGCACTTGCGCCGCCATCGCCGCATTCACCTGGTCGACACCGCGCGGACCGGACCGGGTCGCGCACAGAATGCGGAAACGGTTCAACGCGTCGAAAAGCGGCAGCGGGTCGGGCGTGTCGGCCGCGAGCGCCGCGGCAAGCGCGTCGGCGTAGGGTGCGAAACCCGCAGCAAGGCGCGCGACGGTGCGCTCGGCAAGCGTCGCGTGTGTGTCTTCGTGAAGCGCCGCCGCGCAAGATTCCACGGGATCGATGCGCAGCACGTCGAGCGCCGCGCTTGCCGAGCCGTTACGGATCGCGAGCGATAGGCGGCCGATCGGCGATTCGAGACCGAACCGGTAGTTGCGCTCGAGCCAGACGACGCAATCGGCGAGCGCGCTTTGCGTGTGCGCTGCCGACCCAGGCGGTGACGCGGCGCTGTCGAACAGCTCACCGGCGCGCGATTCATCGAAGGTGTCCGACGAATCCGCGTATGCAAACAGATCGTCGGGCCGCGCTTCGAAGTCGTCCGGCACATCGGCTTGCGCGGGCAAACCGGCGGCCTCTTCACTGAAACTGCGCGATGCGCCCGGCAGCGCCTGCCTGAGCCGCGTTTCGTCGATGCCAAGCGCCGCGGCGATCCGCTGCAAACCCTCTTGCGTGAAGGTCGGACGAGCGCTGAGCTCGGCGAACACCGCGCCGGCTTCGACTGCGGCGAGTTGGTCCTTGTCGCCGAGCATCACGAGGCGCGTCTGCGGTGCAATGGCATCGAGCAGGTGCGCTGCCATGGCGACGTCGATCATGGAAGCCTCGTCGATCACCACGACGTCGTAAGGCAACGGATTGTCCCGATGATGCCGGAAGCGCCCTCCCGGCCCGGAGCCGAGCAAACGGTGCAACGTGTACGACGTCTGCGGCAAACGCGCGGCGAGTTCGGGCGGCAGATCGCCGGCGCGCGCGAGCAAGGCTTCCTGCATGCGCTGCGCCGCTTTGCCGGTGGGCGCCGCCAGCGCGATTCGCAAGTCCGCGCGCGCATCGAGCAGGCACGCAAGCACGCCGACCACGGTAGTGGTCTTACCGGTGCCGGGTCCGCCGCTGACGATGGTGAGTTGCCCCGACAACGCCATGACCGCCGCGACACGCTGCCAGTCGACCTCGTTATCCTTCGGCGCCCCGAAGTAGCGCAGCAGACGCTCGCGCAGCGTTTGGGCGCCGACGCCCGCTCCAGCTCCAGCAGTGGCATCAGCGCCCGCAGCCACCGCAGCCACTTCAGCATGCGCGACCAACGCGCGCGCAAGCCGCCGCTCGTAGTCGTAGTAGCGAGCCAGATACAGCCGCCCTTGCCCATCGACCACCAGCGGCCGCAACGCCGCCGCGCTTTGCGTACCGTCGCTCGCCATGCCGCTGGCGAACAGCGCCGCACGCGCCTCGGCGCTCGTTGCCGCGAAGCGTCTGGCCAGCAACGCAAGCGGAACGCACACGTGGCCTTCAGCCGTCGCGCGGCTCGCCGCGAACGCGGCTCGCGCCGCCCACTTGACCGCTTCCGCCGATGCGCCGCCGCGCCGCGCCAGCGTGCCGATGCGACGCGCGAAACCTTCCGCGAGCGCAATGCTGAAATCGGCCGGCGCGGGCAAACTCACGCCGATATCGTCGAACTCCGGCGGCGCCGATGCGCTCTGTTCGAACGTGCTCATGCGACACCTCCGATCATGGCCGCATCGAGCAGCGCGACCAGTTCGAATGCGGGCCGCCGCATATGCACGCCTGCCGGTCCATCGGCGTCGTGCCAATGCGGACGCACGCCTCGCACGAACAGATACAGATAGCCGCCAATATGCGTGTGGTACGAATAATCACGCACCCGCGTTTTCAGATAGCGATGCAGCGCGACCGTATAAAGCAGCGCCTGCAGGTGATAGGCATGACTCGCCATGGCCGCTTCGAGCGGCGCGGCGGCGTAGTCGGCGGCCGTGGCGCCCAGATGGTTCGACTTCCAGTCGACGATCCAGAAACGTCCGTCGTGCTCGACGATCATGTCGATGAATCCTTTGACGAACCCGCGCAATACGCCGGGTTCCAGTGCAACGTCGGGATAGCCGTGTTCGATCAGCAACTCGCGCAACGCGGGAAAATCGAGCGACGGCGCCGCGAACAGAAACTCGAGTTCGTTCAGACGCCGGCGCGGATTCAGATTGGCCAGCCTCATGCCGGGCTGCAGTTCGGTGGTGACCACGTCCGTGAGCAGGTTGTGCATCATCGCGGGCAGGCGTGCGGCGAGTTCGGGCACAGCCGGCGCCGGACGCTCGCGCAGCGCACCGCGAATGGCGTCGCCCCACGTATGCGGGTCGGTGAAATCGGCGAGTTCGAACATACGATGCAGACAGTCGCCGGCCGCCGCGCCGCGCGGGAACGCGAGAATGTCGTCTTCCGCATGGGCCTCGGCGTGCGGCGCGGGCACCGGCGTGACGACGAATGCATCGGCAATCTCGTCATGATCCGGGCGCACCTCTTCGACCGGCGTGTGCGCTGCCTCGGCTTTACTGCCCGCGGCAATCAGCCCACTGAAACTCGCCATGCGCCATTGATCGCGCAGCGGCCTGCGATTGGCCCGCGCCTGCATGTGCGCCTCGCGGTCCTGAAGGCTTTCCAGCGGCACGCGGCGTTCGGGCCGCGGCAGTGCCTGCAGCGTGATCGGGCCGCCCGCCAGCGCTTGCCAGCGCGCCGATAACGCCGCCTCGTCGGGCGGCTCGGCGAGCCAGTCGTCGAAGCTGTGGCCGTCGCCGCCCACCAGCCAGTTCAACACGCTGCGGCGCGACTCCTTGGTGGAGCGCGACGACAGGTACGTGCCGGCGACGAGATAGCAGCGGTACACCGCGCGCGTCAACGCCACGTAGACGAGCCGCGCCCTCTCCGCGGCCTGCTCGCGCACCGCGTAACGCGACGCATGCTCGGCCTCTTCGTCGTCGCAACCGTAGTGCAGCACCGCGGCGCCTGCTTCGTCGTGGTACTCGCGCGCATCCGGCAAACCGGACGACGGTGGCTCGCGCAACGCGCCATCGTTCAGGAACGGACAGAACACCACCGCATATTCGAGCCCTTTCGATTTGTGGACCGTGACGATCTGCACGAGATTGCGATCCGATTCGAGCCGCAATTGCGCGTCTTCGCCGCCGCCCTGCGCGCGTTGCGCGGCGAGCCAGCGCAAGGTGGGCGCGATGCCCGGCTGCGTCGCGGCACGAGCCTGCACGAGTTCGGCCAGGTGGTTCACGTTCGTCAAACGACGCTCGCCGTCCTGTCCGGCAACCAGCCGTTGCGCGACGCGCAGCTCGCGCATCAGCGTGCGCCACATCACCGCGAAGCCGCGCTCATGCCACAGCGTGCGGTAGCGTGAAAAACGCTCGACCCAACCCATCGCATCGGCGGCGTGCGCGGGATCGTCGGCGGCCGACGGCGCGTCGGCGACCTGCTCGAGGCGCCACAACGCCGCGGCGTCGAGACCCAGCCAGTCGGTTGCCAGCGCGGCGCGCAAACGGCGCAGATCGCCCGGCGTATCGACTGCGGCTAGCACGCGTTCGATCTGCTCGGCGTCGAGCGTCGCGAATACCGACGCCTGCGCCAGTTCCACGCTGCCGACACCCCATGCGGCCAGCACGCGTTTGATCAGACTGCCTTGCTTATGCGTTTGCACCAGCACCGCGATGTTGCCCGGCGCGAGCGGCGCGTCGCCGATCGTCACCGTGCCTTCGCGCGCGCCGCGCAGCAGGCGCACGATCTCGGCGGCGCACGCCTCGCTCGCTTCGCGCTGAGCCTCGCGCTTGGTCAAGGCGGCGTCGCCTTGCGGCAAGGTCCAGATACGGAAGTCGCCCGTGCTCGTGCCCGGATCGGCGAACGGTGGCCGGCGCCGTTCGCCCGCACGCACCGGCTGATAGTCGAGCCCCTCCAGCACGAATGCCTGACGATTGGCTTCGAAGAGCCGGTTGCACGCCTGAACGATAGGCGCGGTCGAGCGCTGATTGACGGCCAGCGTGTAGCGCGCGGATGCCGCCTCGCGCGCCTTCAGATAGGTATGCAGATCCGCCGCGCGAAAACTGTAGATCGCCTGCTTTGGATCGCCGACCAGAAACAGCGGACCGGCCGGCGCGAAGATGCGGCTGAAGATCGCGAACTGCAGCGGATCGGTGTCCTGAAACTCGTCGATCAGCGCTGCGGGATAACGCGCGCGCAAAGCATCGGCAAGCCAGGGGTGCGCGGCGAGCGCGCGGTACAGGTTGGACAGCAGATCGTCGAACGACACGACCCGGCGCGTGCGCTTGCGCGCCACCAGCTCGGCGGGTGCGTAGTCGAGCCAGCTTTGCACGAGCGAAAGCCAGCGCGCGCGTTGCGCGGCTTCGGCCGCGACCACGGCCGCGGCCAGCGCTTCGGCGTGCTCGAAGAACGGATGCTCAGGCGGTTCGAACTTGACCTTGGTGGCCTTCTTCAAAGCTGAAACCGTGAGCTTCAACGCGGCTTTCGGCGGCGGCGCATGGCAGTCGCCCTGCGCGAAGTACTCGGTCCATGCGGCGATGGCGGCGCTCACATGGTCGGGCTTGTGCGACGTCTTGCTCAAACGGTCTTGCGCCTCGGCGAGCAAAGTGACGATCCTGTCGCGTTGCGCATGCCAGAGGTCGCAGGCTGCGTCAAAACCGGCTTGCGGATCGGCGCCATTGCCGCTTGCGTCGAGCTTGCCCCAGCGCAACTGCGCCAGCGGTTTTTTCAGACGCCGTGCGAGTTGCTCGTCGAGTGAAGCGGGACCGGCGCGTTTGCCCACCAGCCACGCGGCGAACGCGGGATGCGCATGCGCCACCGGCTCCACCTGCTCACGCCAGAAATCAGCGGCCATTTCGAAGCGCAAGGCCGCGTCGTCGGCTTCCATTTCAAACGCGAACGGCATGGCCGCGGCGAACGGCGCCTCCTGCAACGCGCGCTGACAGAACGCGTGAATGGTGTGAATCGCCGCCTGGTCGAAGGTGCGCAGCGCGCGCCGCACCACCTTCAAGGCGGCCTCGCGCTCGATGCCCCGCTCCGGCGCGAGCGTCGTTTCAAAGAGACGGCGGATGAACGGATCGCCGCCGTCGTCATCCATTTCGATTGCACGGTCCAATTCGGCGAGACGGCCGCGAATGCGCTCATGCAGTTCCGCGGTCGCCGCCTTCGTGAACGTGACGACGAGAATCTGATCCGCATTCAGGTTTTTTTCGAGCAGCAGCCGCACGTACAAGGCGCAAATATTCCAGGTCTTACCGGTCCCCGCGGAGGCCTCGATCTGATTCACGCCGTCGAGCGAACAGGCGAAGACGTCGAGCTCTTCGGCCACCAGCGCGTAACTGTGCTTGCCCCCGCTCATGACGCGCTCCGCAGATGCTGGATGAGCGGCTTGAACACGATCGCGGCAAGACTGCCGAACGGTTCGTCGAGCGTGAGCGGCGTGCCGCGCAAGGCAATGCGCAAGGCGGGGTCGTCGGACTCGCCGCGCACGCGGTCGTTGATCCAGACACCGAGCGCCGCGGAATCGCTTTCGCTGACTTTGGTCCACGCGCTCTTCGGGAAAAAGCGCAGCGGCAGCCTGCGCCCGGCCTTGAACAACGCGGCAAGCGGCGCGAGCTGGTCGAGCGGCGCGGCGACCGGCGTGAGCTCGAAGCTTTCGCCGCTGCCATGCCATACGGTGCGGCGCGGACCTTGCGGTCGCGCGGCGCAATACACCAGGTGCGCAAGCCACGCCGACAGATAGTCGCGTGCGGTGGGTTTGGCGTAACGGAAAATCACTTGTCCTGTTTCGGTGAGCAGATTCAGACTGCCGTGCAGTTGCAGCGGCGTTTCGGCCGCTTGCCGCAGCAGCGCGTCGTAGGGGCCAAAGAGCGCCCCGGCCATGTCCGCGCTATCCGGCCAGCGCGGCGCGATGTCGAGCACGAACGGCAAACGCTCGACACCCGAAGCCACTTCGCGGCGCACGCTGTCGGCGAGCTGGCGCAACGCGCCGAGCTCACGTGCGCGCCACACTGCGCCGGTCGCGCCGCCCGGCAGTTCCGGGCTCGCAGCCGCCACGCGGCGTACGCGTTCGAAAATGACATCGTCGTCCGTATCGGCGTCGAGCAACACTGGCAAAAGACGATCCGCCAATGCGTCGCGCCCTGAGTAATCCAGGTCGAACGGTTCGGTGTCGAGCAACTCGCCCTGTGCGTCCGACAACACGATGCCCAGACGGTCGCGCAACAATGCCCGCGCGGGATGGCGCCAGAAACGCACAAATTCGTCGAAGGCGATCGGTGCCGGGTCTTCCGGCGGCAACGGCTGATCGAAGAAAGGCGCGGCAGCGGAATGCGTGGGCGCGGCGAGCAATGTGGCCAGCTCCGCGCGATCCGCGTCGTAGCTGAATAGCCCGGATTGCGGCGAGAAATAGTCCGATGCGAATGCCTGCAACGGATGATCGACGACGAACGCATGCCGCGCGCGCTCCACTTCGGCCGGGCTCGCGCCCTCGCCCGCGGACACTCGCGCGAGATGGTCGAGCAATTCGTCGACCAGCGCGGCCGGCGGCAACGGCGCGTTGTCGCGAATGCTGCGGCCCGTATAAGCGATGAAGAGACGATCGCGGGCGGCGAGCAGCAGATCGAGGAACAGATTGCGTTCGTCGTCGCGGCGCTGGCGGTCGCCGGCTTTGCCGAACGCGGCCATCAGATCGAATTCGTCCGCGCGCGCGAGACTCGGCAGGACGCCGTCGTCCATGCCGAGCAGGCAGACAACGCGATACGGCAATCCGCGCAAGCTGGTCAACGAAGAAAACGTCACGCTGCCCCACGGCACGCCGCCGCGCGCGGGGTCGTCGAGCGCTTCGGTAAGCGCGCTGCGCACCACTGCGGCGGGCATCACGATCTCTTCTGCGCCGGCTTGCATCGCGTCGCCCATCTTGTCGATCGCGTCGCGCACGGCGGCGAGCGAATCGGCAAACTCGACGCCGCCGTCGAAACACTGCGCGAGCGTATCGAGCAGCAGTTGCGTCCACTCGACGGGCGTGCGCTCGATCGCGCAATTCGCCGCGAAGCTGTCGATGTCGTCGACGAAGCGCGACAGGCGGCCGAGCAGTTCCGCGTCCGAGCCGTCAGCGCCTTCGACCGGCAGCCAGGCGTCGACCGGCTCGCCGCCGTCCGGCATCGCATAGCCGAGGTAGAGACGCGTGAGCGCATCCGAGAAGGTATGACGGGCGATCGGCACATGTTCGCCCGTGGGCTCGACCGGTGCGAGCCCGCGACGCGCGCCGGCCGCGGCCAGCCACTCCTGCGCGGCTTCCAGCGAGCTCGCGTCGATCCCGTAGCGCACGGCGATCGCGTCGACGCGCAACCATTCGATCAGATCCGGCGCACCCACGCTGCGCTCGGGCAAGGCCAGCCAGTCGAGCAGCAAACGCGCGACCGGATTGGCCTGCGACGGCGGCAAGCCGGTGATCCGATACGGAATGCGGCGTGTGTCGCCTGGCGGCGTGGTGCCGAACACGGCGTCGATCAGGGGACCGGCCGCCGCGAGATCGGACACGGCGACCAGCACGTCGGACGGCTGCAGGTCGTCGAACTCGTCGAACCAGCCGAGCAGGCGATCGTGCAGCACTTCGAGCTGGCGCGACAGGCTGTGGCAGACGTGGACTTCAATGCCATGCTCGATGGGCAGTTCGTCGGTGTCGGTTTCTGTTCGCAGATCGAGGATGCCGTTCTGCACGGCGGCGAGCCAGCTCGGTTCCGGGTTCTCGGTGAAATCGCCGGTCTCGCCGGAGGCCGCGCTCTCGGTCAGCTCGTGCAGCATGTGCAACTGCGCCTGGGTCTGACGGCCCCACTCGGCGAGCAGCGGATGGCCGACTTGCTGATAGTCGAGCTGGCCGGCCGCGTCGAGCGCCTCGACACGTCCTTCGCTGACGACGTCGAACCAGAACTCGCGGCACGGGTTCATCACGTACAGACGCACGTCCACCCAGCGCGAGAGTGCCCGCAGCAATGCCACGTGCAACGGCGGCATGGTGGGCAGCGCAAATACGCTGACCGCTTCGGGCCACTGCGCGTTCGAGATCGCCTCGAGGTCGAGCGTGCCGATCTCGTCCAGAAAACGGTAGGCAGGCGGCAACGCGGCCGCGGGCGTTTGCGCGTCGCCCGACAGCTCCGTGAGCACCGCGCGCCACAATGCCGCTTGCCAGCGCTCGTCCTCGCGCGCCGCTTCGCTCGCACCGACCAGACGCGGCCCGCTGTCGTCAGCCGCCCCGCTCGCGAAAATCGAGCCGCCCTTCTGCCATTGCAGCAGCCATTCCGGGCGATAGGTCAGATAGTGGTCGAGCACGGTCGCCACGCGGCGCGCGAGTTCGTAGCGCATCGACGCGTCCGCCGCGTCGAGATACGTGCGCAGACGCGGCGACGCATGCCAGGGCGGCGCTTCGCCCCCTTCGTTCACCTGGCCCAGCAGCCGGTAGCAGCGCCACACGAGCCGGTCCGGCGCGAACGGCGAGTGCCTCGGCACCTCGATCACACCGCCGATCTGCGCCCACAGCCATTGCGCAAGATAACCAAAGTTGACATTTGCGCAGATACCCTGGCGCGCAGCGATATCGAGCTCGAGACGACGCCGCACCGCCGCGCTCGGGACGATCACGGGCTGCGCGGTCCAGGGGTCGGACGGCGCCTGCGCGAGGTCGTCGAGCAGCGCGCCGACAAGGGTTTCATAGCGGTTCGAGTAGAAGAGCTGGAGCATGGATCCTGGGGTTTGCGCGCGGTGGGAGCGGAACGCCAAAGCCGCGACAGACAGTGAAGCGACAGCATAACAAACGCATCCCTCGCGCAGAACCTGGCCAAACGGACGAGGTCAGATCACCCATAAAATCAGTTAGACTCGACGGCAGTTTGGGTCTGTCTCTTCAACCGCGTTTATCTCAGTGAACGGAATCCAGGCAGTCGATGCGCTATTCGGTCGAAATAAAAAAATTCCTCTATAGCCAGTACTTTTATGGCGGCCTGCGCATCGCGGTCGGCGTGTCGTTACCGGCCGTACTGTGCCTGATCGTGTTTCACGATCGCGAGCTCGGCTTCACGATCGCGACCGGCGCGCTCGGCGCATGTGTGGTCGACATGCCGGGCCCGCTCAAGTACAAGCACAACGAAATGCTGGCGTGCACGGTGATCGGGTTCCTCTCCGCGCTCGCCACCGGACTCGCCACGGTCAACGCGGTGGCGCTGTGGTGCACCGTCGTGCCGCTTACGTTCCTGCTGTCCTTGATTGTCGTGTATGGCAACCGCTGGCCGCAGATCAGCTTTGCCACGCTGTTCATGATGATCATGACGCTGGAGGAGCGCTTCACGCCCATGCAGGCGCTCATCAACGCGTCGTGGATTCTGGTGGGCGGTCTCTGGTATACCTACTGGTCGACCTTGGTAAGCCGCTGGATGATGCACCGCATCGAACAGCAGGCGCTGGCCGAAAGCGTGTTCGCGTGCGCCGACTATCTGCTCGCGCGCGCCGAGTTCTACGATCTGGATAACGACCTCGACGAGTGTTATCGCAACCTGGTCGACAAGCAGATCGCCGCGGTGGATCGCCAGGACGCCGCGCGCGACATCGTGCTGCGCAATCTGCCCAAGCTCAAGAGCGGCAAGCTCGAGCCGCGCCGCGCCATGCTGTTCAATCTGTTCATCAACACAGTCGATCTGCACGAACTGTTCGTGGGCGCGCACACCGATTACCCGCTGGTACGCACCACTTTCGGCGGCTCCGATCTGCTCGTGTTCTACCGCGACCTGATTCGCAAGGCGGCCGCCGACCTCGAGGAAATCGGGCTCGCGGTGCTGCAGAACCAGGCGCCGCGCACGCGCGTGAACGTCAAGGCGGAACTGCGCGCTATCGAGTTCGAAATCGAGTTGATGCGCAAGCAGAACCTGCCGGCCAAAAACCACGAGGCCTATTCGACGATCTCGTCGACTTTCCGGCGCGTCTGGAGCGCCACGCGCCTGATCGACAAGATGCGCAAGAGTCTCTCGAACGAACCGAGCACGACCGAGACCGAATTGCGCCTCGACCAGGCGCTCACGCGTTTCGTGTCGAGCCGCCGCGTGCCGTTCGGGCAGATTTTCTCGAACCTGACGATGGCCTCGCCGAGCTTCCGTCATGCGTTGCGCGTCACGATCGCGGTCGCCGTGGGCTTCTGGCTCGGCCGTTTGCTGCCGCTCACCAACGCCTACTGGATCGTGATGACCACCGTCATCATTCTGAAGCCCGGCTATTCGCTCACCAAACAGCGCAACGGGCAGCGGATCGTCGGCACGCTGATCGGCTGTGCGGCGAGCATCGCGCTGATCATGTTCGTCAAGGAGCCGCACTTCCTGCTGGTCGTGATGTTCGCGTCGATGGTCATGAGCTACAGTCTGCTGCTGTTCAATTACACGGCGAGCGTGGTGTTCACCTCGTCGTATGTGCTGCTGATGTTCCATCTGCTCGCACCGGGCAGCATGCGCATCATCGGCGAGCGTGCGATCGATACCGTGGTGGGCTGCGCGATCGCGATTGCGGCAAGCCATCTGTTCCCGTATTGGGAATATCGTTTGATGGGCAAGCTCGTCAACAACATGATCAACGCGACGCGTCAGTATCTCGAAGCAAGCTGGTGGTGGAGCGGCAAACCGGCCGCCGCAGTGGTCGCCACCGTGACCGAGGCCGGTGCGCGCGCCCCGGCCGCGGCCATGGCCGATCCGGCTCTCGACTTCGGCAAACCGGTGCTCGCGGCTGCTGATGGTGGCGCAAGCGCTGCAGACAGCGGCACAGGTGCTACTCAACGCGGCGGCGTAAGTAGTGGCGTAAGTAGTCGCATAAGCGCCGGCGCAAGCGCTCAAGCCGCCGCAGATCCCGGCGCGTCAACAACACCACCGGTTGCCGACGCCGGCGCCGGCACCACAACGGTCAGCAATCCGACCGCGAGGCCGGCTTCGGGCGCCTCCGCTGCCGCCGCAGCCGCGGCGACAGCGCTCGATCGCGATTACCGCTACCGGCTCGCCCGCAAGAATGTTCACGTGGCGTTCGCGAATCTGGGCCAGGCGTTTCAGCGCATGATGCTGGAGCCGAAGTCCGCGCAAAAGTTCGTGCCGGAACTGAACGGCCTGCTGGTGCGCAGCCACGTGCTCGCCTCGCAGATCACGGCGGCCGCGCCGTTGCTGCGCACCTCGGCGCAACAGCAGGCCGACGGCGTTTCGCTACAGCCGCTGCAACGCGCGTTGAGCGTGGTGCGTGACAATCTCACCGAGGCCGAAACCGGCACCCCGCCGCCCGCCGATCAGGGCGAGCAGATCAAGCAGTTGGGCCGTGAGCTCGATGCGATGGTGGTCGAGACGGAAAAGTCGCCCGACTATTCGGCGGACGCCGTGCACGACATGAAACTGCTCGCTCATCAATGCAAGCAGATGCTGTCGGCGGCGGCGTTGATTCGCAAGGACGCGAGCGTGATTCGCCTGCCGGACGAGTGAGGCGGCGTGGGCCGACATTGTGCGTGGCGCGCGTTGTGTTTCTGGCTGTTGGGGGCGCCAGCGTTTTTCGTGGCGGCGAGCGTCGCCGGAAGATCGGGCGTGACGCTCGAACCGGGGCTGCGCCCAGTATTACTGAGCCGCGCCGCTTGCCGGCTTCACGGCGTTGGCCGCTGCCGCCGCGTCCGATGAAATCGACGGCGCCGGTGCGTTCTGGCTGTCGAAATCGTGCTTTTCCTTGATTGCGTTATAGAACAGCGTGGCGATCACCAGCAGTACCGCGACCACGATGAAGACAGCAATGCCAAAGGTCGGGTTCTTCTTGCGCGGCGGTTTGTTCATGAGGCGGGCTCGGTTCGCGAAGCAGTCGCGGATGATGGCTGGGAAGGCGGCATTCTACGCCCACTGAGCTTGCACGCGGCTTGCAATGGACGCAACGAACGAGCGAGCAGCGGGCGGGCAGTAAGCGCGGGCGCGCAAGGTTGCCGCGTAGCGTCACCGGCCCCTGCGCGTTGCACGATTCGCTAAATGAACAAATGCAAACAACGGAAAAGCAACAACGCACCTGCGGCCTTTCGCCCTACCTCACCATGGCGGGCCGCACCGGCAGCGCCGTCGAATACTTGATCTGCTCCATCGCGAAGCTCGAACTCACGTCATACAGCGGCACGGCCGAGATCAGGAGCTTATAGACGCGGTCATAGTCGTCGATATCGGACACCACCACGCGCAACAGGTAATCGGTTTCGCCGCTCATCCGGTACACCTCCACGACCTCCGGAATATCCTGCACCGCACGCGTGAAGGTCTGCGCCCATTCCTCCGTGTGCTGATTGGTGCGTACCGCGACGAACACGGTCGTGCCCACCCCGAGCTTGCGCGCATCGCAAAGGGCGACCTGCGCGCGGATCACGCCCGCCTCCTTCAGACGCTGCAGCCGCTTCCAGCAAGGCGTTTGCGACAGATTCACGCGTTGCGCCAGTTCGGCGATCGGCATGGTCGCGTCCTCCTGCAGCAGTTCCAGCAGCTTCCGGTCGATGATATCCATTCCCACCATGACACCCCCATAGGAAATTATTCTACTTTTCAGATTCCAGGGGGAATTATATGGAAACTCTTTCTCCGGGCAAACCGGTATAAATATCGCTATCCGAAATTAACGATAAGCAGCCCGCGCCGCTGCCCAACGATCATGAGCCAAGAGTTTCAATCATCATCCCTGGAACGTGCCACCGTCCAACGTGTGCAACCTGCCGGTGCGACTCCGGCAGCGCCGCGCGAGCCTGCGGACCCGCCCTCGTGCGCCGGGCGCAACGCGCCGCTCGCGCGACTATGCGACAGCCTGGACGCGGTGTTCGAAGCCTGCGCCCATTTCCCCGAACCGTCCGATTCGACCTTCTTTGCGCGCAGTATGCGGATTGCGCTCGCCCAGGCGGCGGCGAACCCCGACTTGCTCACGGCAGCGCAACGCGAAGGCTCGGTCGAGAAATACCGGCGTCATCTGTTGGCTGCGGATCCGCACGGCCGCTATGCGATCGCCGCGCTGGTGTGGCTGCCGCAGCAGGCGAGCCCCGTGCACGCGCATCACACGTGGTGCGGCTACGCGGTGGTAGATGGAGCGCTGAGCGAAACGATCTTCGAATGGAACGGCGCGCAGCACTGCGCGAGCGCCACACGGACCCAGGCGCGCAATCAGGGCGCCGTGTCGTTCGTGCGAGGTGGCCGCGGCGGGATTCATCAACTGGGCAATCGCAGCGCCGAGCCAGCGGTGTCGCTGCATATTTACGGCGTTGCGGGCGCCCAGATCGCGACGCACGTCAACGAGGTCTTGCGCGCGGCGCAGACATCGGCGCTGGTCTGAAACGACGTGTTACGGGCGCCTCGCACCCTCCGCACGCCGAGCTGACGACGCGCTGCACCATCGTCTCGCGCGAATTCCAAACCCTGGGTCTCGCCGGCAATCCGCCCGCTCCGGAAATCGACTCGCGCCAAAGCCGATCCTGCCCGCTTCCGGTCGCGATCATGAGCGCCATCAACGCCATCAACTCTTCCCGCCCGCCTCGCCTGCCGTAGGAATCTGCGGCGGAATCGGCGCTGTCTGCCCGGTGGGCGGCGGCGCCGGCCGCGGTTCGTGCGAAACATCGCGCGCCACGGCGAGAGGCGCATGCGCGGTCCGCGCCGCCGCGGCCCCCGACAATGACGCTGCTGGCGCCTCCGCATGCCCATGCGGCCCCATCCCCGACACTTCGTCGTCCTGCAAAGGCTGACCTTCGCTATCCTTCGACGACGTATACACACGCATCTGCGGCACCGGAATCTCGATGCCCGCTTCGTCCATCTTGCGTTTGAGACGCAGATTGAAGGCGCGCGCCACGCTCCACTGCTGTAGCGGCCGCGTCTTGATCTGCCCTTTCACGACCATCCAGTTCGGATCGAAACGGTCCAGCCCCCACACTTCGATCGGCCCGAGCATCTCGCGACGGTAGCGGAAGTCGGCCATCAGATCGGCGCCGACTTCACGGATCAGTTGCGTGATTTCATCGACGTCGGTGGAGAACGACATGCGCACCTCGAACACCGCATACGCAAAGTCGCGCGACAGATTCTTGACGATCTTGATCTGCGAAAACGGAATCGCGTGAATCGCGCCTTGCCCGTCGCGCAGGCGCACCGTGCGGATCGACAGATGCTCGACCGTGCCCGCGTGGCCGCCGTCCACGTCGATCCAGTCGCCCACCGAAATCGTATCTTCGATGATGATGAAAAGCCCCGTGATCAGGTCGGTCACGAGCGACTGCGCGCCGAAACCGATCGCAAGACCAATCACGCCCGCGCCGGCCAGCAGCGGCGTGACATTGATGCCGAGATTGGCCGCCGTCACGATGCCGGCGATCGTCATGATCGTGACGAGCAGCACGTTGCGCAGGAGCGGCAGCATCGTGCGGGCGCGCATGCTCGGCGCGCGCGCCTTGTTGCGCGGGCCACCCGGATTGAGCGCTTCCGTGATCGCGGTATCGACCAGAATCCACAGCAGCCAGGCGATGAACACGGTGGCGATGATCGCCGTCACCGCGTGCGCGATGCCACGCGCCGCGACGTTTTCCTCGACCACGGCGGCAAGCGAGACGCCCCACAAACGCGCCGCTAGTTCAAAGAAGAACAGCCATACGAAGAGCGTCAGCAAGGTGCCGGAAAAACGCAGCAAGCGCGTGAGATACGGCGAGCGGCGACGCGTGCGCGCGCTGCGCGGACGCGTCAGGCGCAACACGATGGCCGAGACGAAAAAGGCCAGCACCAGCAGCAGCGCGGTCACCACGGAAATCTGCAGCACGTTTTCGTTCGACCCCGAGCCGCCGAGCGTGGCGACCACCGACGCGGTGGCGAGCACCAGCACGGGCACGTGCCACAGCGCGGCGAGCACGTCGAAGGCGTCGGTCGCGGCTTTGTGATGGGTGCGCTGCTCGTAAGGCCGGTTGCGGATCAGATGCGCGACCGGCCGGCGAAACGCGAGCGCGAAATAGCCGGTGAGGACCGCGGCCGTCATGTTGGCAGCGGTCGAAATCAGCGCGGCGAGGTTCGGTCCGAGCTGGTGCGCGACGTCGTAATTGACGGCGGCGTCGCCGAGCGCGCCGCACACGCCGACCACGAACAGCACGCGTCGCGCGTGATCGATCAGCAGGCGCACCGCGATCCGCCGATGCCCCGAGCCGAACAGTGAAAACATGATCAGACAGATCGCGGAGAACACCGCGCCCGCCACGATCGCATACGCGACCACCATGCCGAGCGTGCGGCCGAGCGCATCGGGCATGGCGCGCACGAACAGCAGCGCGGCGAGAAAGGCGATGATCCACGGCCCGACACGGCGCAGCGCGAAAATCAGCAGCTCGCGCGTGGTGGGATTCGGATTGAGCCCCATGACGATGCCGAAACGCCGGTACAGCCGGTGCTGCACATAGATCAGCGCGGCGGCGCACGCGCCCCAGCCCACCAGCATCGCGATCATCGAAAACAGAACGCGGCCGAAGCTCTCGTGCCCCTGCCCTGAAATGATCGTGTAGAGCTCGTTGCCGGCGGCGTTGAAGCGTCCGCCCCAATAGCGGACCGGCGTGCGGCCCTGATGCACGTCGGATTCGAACGATGCGATGCCCGACGCGATCGCGCCGAGCAAACCGGGGCTCGGTTGCGCCGCTGCGGCCGGCGCGACGTTTTGCGACACGTCGCGCAGCTTTTTGAGCTGGGCGACGAGCGCGCTGCGCTGCCGGTCGTTGTCGAGCGTTGAGATCACGCTGTCGAGCGAGCGCGTCAGTTCCGCCTGGCTCGCCGGCGAGGGTGCGGACGCCGCCTCAGCCGCCGAGGCGCCGGAAGCGGGGGACGCGCTCACCGTCGCGCTGTTGATCAGGCTCTGCAAAGCCGGGATGACCGGCGCGCCGGTGGCGGCGCCAGCCGCGACAGCCGCCGTGGGCATCCAGCCGACGCACAGAATCAGCGCGACGCAGGCCGCGGCCAGCCAGGCGCCGAGCCAAGCCGCGAGCCGCGGGCGCACGCCGCGGCGGACATCGCGCCCGCTACGGCCAGAAGAAAAGTGAACGGCGGCGTGGGTCGCCGGCTGCCCGCCGTTGAACGGCGCAGCCTCGGACTCACGCCGCAACGGGCATGACTGCATGGCAATCCGTAGGAAAACGGGAGACGCCAGTGTAGCCGCAGTTTCGCGAGGAGCAACCTGACATGCGTAACCGAATGTTAGGACGCTTGCGCGGACTTCATGCGGCGAGCACCGCGCGCGCCCTGTTCAACCTCGCTCAGGCCTCATTTCCGGCTCATTTCACCCTCAATAGGCAACCGTCGCGATCTGACGGACGAATTGGCCCTGCTCGAGTTCATCGACGAAGGCAATCGCGTAATCTTCCGCGGAAATGCGACTATTGCCCTCGGCGTCGGCAATCAGCGTGTTCGCACCCGTGCGGAATTTGCCTGTGCGCTCGCCCGGCGCGATCAGCGCGGCCGGCGCGAAGAAAGTCCAGTCGAGGTCGGTAACGCCACGGTAGTACTCGAACGCCTCGCGGTGCGCGAGTGCGATCGCCTTGTAGGCGTCCGGGAAGCCTTCCGTATCGACCAGTTGCTTGCCCGGCGCGACCTCCAGCGAACCCGCGCCGCCCACCACGACGAGGCGCTTCAGGCCCGCCGCGCGCACCCCTTCGACGAGCGCACGCGTCGCCTTGCCAAGCGCCGCGAGATCGTCCTGCGGCGGCGCATAGGCGCTCGCCACCACGTCGTGACCGCGCACCGCGGCGCTCACGCTCGCGGCGTCGAGCAGATCGGCTTGCGCCGCTTTCAGATTCGCCACGTCGGCCGGCACGCGCGCCGGATTGCGCGCCAGCGCTGTTACCTGATGCCCGCGGCGAGCGGCTTCCGCAGCGACCCGCGAACCGATCATGCCGGTGGCGCCGAACAACGCGATCTTCAACTGTTTGCTCATTTTCACTGCTCCTGTCATTAACATATATGTAACTACATTGATTACATATAACGAGGAAAAAAGAGGGGCATGAGCCCCCGATTGTCTAAAGACGCGCGCTTCGAATACCGATACGCGCCCTTCCGTTCTGCTTTACTGCCAAATCACCCGTGCGAGCGCCGCTTGCGTTCGCGTAGCTTCTCGGCCCGCACTACGTCGGCCGTGGCGTCGGCCAGCGTGCGCGCGCCGAGCGAGGCCTCCATGGCCTGCTGCGCTTCGTCGATGATGCCGCGCAGCACGCCCTGAATGTTGCGCCCGACCATGCACGCCGGATTCGGCTCCTCGCGATGCAGCGCGAACAACTGTGCGTCGTCCACCGCACGATACACCTCGAGCAAGGTGATCTGTTCGGGCGCCCGCGCCAGCAGCGCGCCGCCGCCCGCGCCAAGCTGTGACGTGGTCAGGCCCGCCTCCGCCAGCATGGTGAGAAGCCGCCGGATCAGCGCGGGATTCGTGTTGACGCTGCCCGCGATCATTTCCGAAGAAAGCGGCACGCCCTCCTGCAACGACAGCAGCGCGAGCACATGCACCGCAAATGCAAACCGGCTACTCGTGTTCACAGCAAATCCGCCCGGCGACGACAATGTGTAACCATGGTAATTACATTTAATCCGGCTGTCAAATGCCCTTGTAGTGCGGCCGGCATGTCACTTGTCCATCTGTTTTTGGGCATCGCCCGATTCGCCCGATGAGGTCGAAGCCGCCGCATTCGCCGAAGACGCCGAGCTTTGCGCCGACCACTCCTGCAGCTTGCGCCCCGCCGATTCGAGGCTCTGGCCGGTCAGCGAAGCAGCCTTGCCGAGTTGCGCATTGGTCGCGCTCGCGGCGCTTTGCAGGTTGGCTTGCGCGGTCGAGGCAAGCGCGTTGGGATCGATGTTGATGGACGGCGCGGAGGCCGATTCGAGGTTCTGCTGCGCGGCGGACCTGGTCGCGTCGACCTGCTGGCCGACATAGCTGGCCGCCTGATCGAGCTTCTGACCGGCAACCTGGGCGGCGTCGTTGAGCTTGCCGGCGACCTGGCCTGCGGACGCGTCGTTCTTCTGACAGGCGGCGAGGCCGCCGAATACGACGGCCACGAACGCCGCACGGCGCAGCAAGGATGAACGAATAGATAAAGTCATGTTTGAGTATGAGCCGCGTCGAGCGGCTTCCGCATGCGAAAACGCGCCAATGATACGCCGTTGCGCTGCACCCGCTCCTCAACGAGCATCTGGAAGCCCGCTCGTTCGAAGCTGCGGCGCGCGCCCTCGTCATTAGCGAGGTGCGGCAAGTCCGGTGACCGCGGCGCGAAATAACATGGCGAGCGGCGCCGCATCCCCGGCGCGAAAGGTGTGCCATTCGAACGTGTGCATTGCGTGATCCGTCGCGGTTCTGTCAAACGTAGTGGAGTAGACTGCTTGAGCTTATACGAGCGTCAAATGAGCATTCGCTGTGTTCCGTTGATCAATTGGAGGCATACGATGGCGGCA
Organism: Paraburkholderia sp. RL17-383-BIF-A; assembly: GCF_046028015.1. NCBI lineage: Bacteria > Pseudomonadati > Pseudomonadota > Betaproteobacteria > Burkholderiales > Burkholderiaceae > Paraburkholderia > Paraburkholderia sp. RL17-383-BIF-A. Next base: position 39,751 of record NZ_JARESR010000025.1, read on the forward strand.
AAGAAGATTCTGTTTCTGACCGGCGACTTCGCCGAGGATTACGAAACGATGGTGCCGTTTCAGGCGCTGCAGGCAGTCGGCCACGTGGTCGACGCGGTCTGCCCGAACAAGAAGGCGGGTGACCGGATCAAGACCGCGATTCACGATTTCGAAGGCGATCAAACCTATACCGAAAAACCCGGCCATCAATTCACGCTCAACGCCACCTTCGACGACGCCGATCCGCGCCAATACGACGCGCTCGCGATCGCGGGCGGCCGCGCGCCGGAATATCTCAGGTTGAATCACAAGGTGATCGAAGTCGTGCGGCAATTTGCCGAAGCGGGCAAACCGATCGCCGCGATCTGCCATGCCGCGCAACTGCTGGCCGCCGCCGACGTGATCCGCGGCAAACGCATTTCGGCCTACCCGGCCTGCGCACCCGAAGTGAAAATGGCGGGCGGCGAATACGCCGACATTCCGGTCGACGCCGCGATCACGGACGCCAATTTCGTCACCGCGCCGGCATGGCCCGCGCATCCCGAGTGGCTGCGCCAATTCCTCGTGCTGCTCGGCACCCGCATCGAACTCTGATCTTTTTGCCTGATCCACCGGCGAGCGCGCCGCCTCTTTGACAACCCGCGCTCGCTAAAACTCCTCGCATTTGAGACTCGTCCGATAGTTTGCAACGAAAGGCTTTCCTATAGTCGCCGGCTGACTTGGGAGTGTTTTTCGATGGAACTGATCGACTGGATCGTCATTCTCGCCGTCGTGCTGATGGCAATTGCCTTTTTCTGCGGACGTACGCCCGCCAACTGGTCGCGGGAAAATCGCGCGCGGCGCCTCGCAGGTATGCGCATGCTGGTTCAGGCCGCGTGTTCGGTATGGGCTGCGCTGCTGATCGTCGCGCGCGGCCTCTTTGCGCTGGACGGCCTGCCGGGCTTGCGGGCCACGCCCATGCAATTCATGGCCAGTTCCGCCGTGCTCATCGCCTGCGGCTGCTACTGGTCGATTCGCGGCAGCCAGTTGCTCAAACCGCGCCGTCTCTTTACCGCCTGACGGCTATGGCGCACTGACGCCGGGTTCGGCATCCGCGGTATGCGCGGCAGGGCCGCCGCCGCTTGCGTTGCCCCTTCCACTTCCGCTCTTTCGTTCAAGAGCTTCCAGGCCCGTGCGGCCATGGCGAACGGCGTGAACACTGCCCGCCGCCGGCGACCCGTGCGTACCGGCAGCCAATTGGGCGATCCGCACCTCAGCCTCAGGCAACGACAGATAGAACGTCGTGCCCGCCCCTTCTTTCGATTCCGCCCACACGCGTCCGCCATGCCGCTCCACCACGCGGCGCACGAGCGCGAGGCCGATGCCCTCGCCCGCCGCCACATTGCCGTGCAGCCGCTGAAACGCATTGAATAGCCGCGGCAACGCAACCGCCGGAATGCCCAGACCGTTGTCCCTCACATAGAAGATCCGTAGCGAGTGCACGCCCGGCGGCGCCGGCGTGGTACCGATCTCGATCCTGCCCTCACGCGACGGATCCAGGTAGTTCACCGCGTTGCCAATCAGGTTCGCGAACACCTGCTCAAGCGCGGTGGGGTCGCCCCATACCGCGGGTAATTCGTGCACGTCGACATGAGCATGCCGAGCCCGGATCGAGCCTTGCATCGCGTCGATCACGCGCGGCACGATATCGCGCACCTCGACCTTCTGCTGCCGGTACTCCACCCGGCCGACGCGCGACAACCGCAACAGCGCGTCGATGATATGCGAGGCGCGCAGCACCGCCGTCTGCAGATAGTGCAACGCTTCGCCGATATCCTCATCGACCACCCGTTCGATGCGCTGTCGCGTCTCGACCGTAAGCGACGACTCGCGCACCGCGACGCGCAGTTCGTCGCACGCGCGGATCAGCTCCTTCGAAAAGCCTTGCAGGTTCACGAGCGGCGCACGCAGATCGTGCGACACGCTGTAAATGAACATTTCGTTTTCCTGGGTCTGCTGGCGCAAGGTCTCGTTGATCCGCGCGAGCTCGCTGGTGCGGCGCGCCAGGTCCGCCCGGAAGCGCGCCTGGATGCGCTCGGCTTCGAGCAGGCGACGACTGGTCTCGTGCAAGGTCAGATCGAGGCGCGCGATTTCATCGCCGCCGGGGCCGATCGGCGCCAGCGGCTCGTTGCCCGCAAGGCGCCCGGCGTTGTCGGCGAGGAGCGCGAGCCGGCCGCGCACGCCGCGCGTGAACAACCAGACGGCTAGCGCGACGAATAGCAACGAGCCGAACACGGCGGCGACCACCAACGTCTGCTGCCGCTCGCGCGCGGCGTCGGCGGCATTGGAACGCAGCGTGTCGAGACGGCGCTCTTCGGCCTGGAACGCGGCGAGCTGCTGACGAAAGCGGTCGAGCACATCGGTCGAGGCGAGTTCGCGGAATCGCGTCAGGACGTCGCGCTGCCGGCCCGAATGCAGCATGTCCTGAATGCGGTCGGACCATTGCCGGTAGCCTTGCACCGACTGACGCACCTGAACCACGCGTTCGACCTGCGCAGGGTTGTCCGCGACCAGTTCGGCCAGTTGATCGATACGCCGGTCCACATCCATCCACACCGTCACGGGGGTGGCGAAGCGGGTGTCGTTGGCGAGCACCGCGCCACGCAGCGCCACGGACTCGCCCAGCACCGGATCGAGAATCGCGGTGGTCTGCCGCAGCACGTCTTCGCTATGGATGGCCCAGCGTTCCGCCTGGGCCGCATCCGACTGCGCCTTGACCAACCCGGACAGGAGCGCCAGTTCAAAGACAGCCGGAATTGCGATCAGCAACAGGCCTTTAGTGGTCAGTCTCATGCATGCGCATTGGAGGTCGGTGGCCGGCAGGTCATGCTCGGGGACGGCACATTATGTCGGCGATTGCGTGGGAAAACAAAGAGGGCACGCCATTGGCCGCCCATTCGCCGGCGGGCGGCGTCGAACGGAAGCAACGAGTGCCAATTAATCGTCAGCATTTTGAATTAAACGTAAATAAAATCGAATATTTCGCCCCTATTTGGGTCGACCAGCCCGTAATCGAAACGCCATGCACATTTATTGTGCTGTTACGCGCCACTCGATTGTGCAGACCCATTCGGATGATAGTGGACGAAACCCGCGCAGAATCCCATTCCGGTGCCGAATTGCACTGGTTCGATGCGGCTCGGCACAAATTTGGCCCGCTTCTTGCATCCATTGCCCGCTTTTTTGGCATAAGCAGGACATATCGATGGAAAGTCTGAAAACGGGCACCGATACCCTCTTTCTTTTGCTCGGCGCCGCCATGGTGCTGGCGATGCATGCAGGGTTCGCCTTTCTCGAACTCGGTACCGTGCGCAAGAAGAATCAGGTCAATGCGCTGGTCAAGATTCTGGTGGATTTCTCGGTCTCGACGATCGCGTACTTCTTTATCGGCTACACGATTGCATACGGCGTGCAGTTTTTCGGCAGCGCCGAATCGCTGGCGGCGCACAACGGCTATGCACTGGTGCGCTTCTTCTTCCTGCTGACCTTCGCCGCCGCGATTCCGGCGATCGTGTCGGGCGGCATCGCCGAACGCTCGAAATTCAATCCGCAACTGTTCGCGACGTTCGTGCTGGTCGGCTTCATCTATCCGTTCTTCGAAGGGATTGCCTGGAATGGCCGCTTCGGCGTCCAGAACTGGCTGGTCCAGGTGTTCGGCGCGCAGTTCCACGACTTCGCCGGTTCGGTCGTCGTGCATGCGTTCGGCGGTTGGGTCGCCCTGCCGGCTGTGCTATTGCTAGGCGCGCGCCACGGCCGCTACCACCGCGACGGCGGCATCGCAGCGCATCCGCCGTCGAATATTCCGTTCCTCGCGCTGGGTGCCTGGGTGCTGGCGGTGGGCTGGTTCGGCTTTAACGTGATGAGCGCGCAGACCATCGACAAGATCAGCGGCCTCGTCGCCGTCAATTCGCTGATGGCGATGGTCGGCGGCACGCTGACCGCGTGGCTCGCCGGCCGCAACGACCCCGGCTTCACCTATAACGGCCCGCTTGCCGGACTGGTGGCGGTCTGCGCCGGCTCCGACATCATGCATCCGCTCGGCGCCCTGGTGACGGGTGGCATCGCCGGCGTGCTGTTTGTCTACATGTTCACCTGCGTGCAGAACCGCTGGCGTATCGACGACGTGCTGGGCGTATGGCCCTTGCACGGTCTGTGCGGCGCGTGGGGCGGGCTCGCGGCGGGCATTTTCGGCCTGCGCGCGCTCGGCGGCATGGGTGGCGTGTCGTTCGGTGCGCAACTGGTCGGCACTCTGGGCGGGATCGTGGTGGCGACGCTCGGCGGCACGCTCGTATATGGCGCGATCCGTCTGACCGTGGGCCTGCGACTCGATCAGGAAGACGAGTACAACGGCGCCGATCTGTCGATCCACAAGATTTCGGCGACGTCCGAGTAAGCACGTTTCAGCGGCTTTCTTGCCGCGCGCAAGCGCACTGGCGGCGCTGCATCCGGCGCTTGCGCGTAGCCAGAGGGCGCCCCGGATTCGAGCGCCGGGCGCGGGCCAGCCTGCTTCCGCGCGCCGGCACCGAACTGTCCCCACATGAACTGGCGGTGTTAGACTTCTGCGCTGGAGATGGCATTCTCCATTAACCGCCCCTGTGGCTGATGATGCCTGCTTCGCCCGGATGATTGCGGACGCGGCGTCGCGCGCCACACTCAGCCCGGTTTGTCGACACTCCGGTTTTGTCAGGCCTCCCCATGTATTGGTCCATTCTCGCTGTCGGTATCGGCGGCGCGCTCGGTTCGCTATTTCGCTGGTTTCTTGGCATCCGCCTGAACGGCCTGTTCAGTGGCTTGCCGCTCGGCACCCTCGCCGCCAACGTCATTGCAGGGTATGTCATCGGCGTCGCCGTCGCGGGGTTCGCGCGGGCGCCGCAGATCGCGCCGGAATGGCGGCTCTTCGTCATCACCGGCTTGATGGGCGGCCTGTCGACCTTCTCGACTTTTTCAGCAGAAGTCGTGCAGCGGCTGCAGGACGGCCGGCTCGGCTGGGCCGCGGGCGAGATCGTGATTCACGTGGGTGCGTCGCTCGTCATGACCATTCTCGGCATCGCGACCGTGTCGTTGCTGTCACGCTGAAAGCGCGGCGGGCGGCTGTCGCCGGCGCGCCTGCCGCTCACGCTTTGGTCATCAGGCGTGTCCCTGCCGTCGCGACACGACGCGATTCCTGCCCGCGCGTTTTGCCGTGTACAACGCACGGTCGGCGCGCTCGAGCGCGATGTTGATGTCGTCGGTCAACTCCACGCCGCATACACCGGACGAAAACGAGTAGCCGATCGAAATCTCCGCGCCGATCGCCACGCGCCGCCCGGTCAAACTGCAGCGGATTCGCTCGACCGCCGCCACGGCTTCGTCGACAGAGGTGCCCGGACACACCATCAGGAATTCCTCCCCGCCGATCCGGCCGATCAGATCCGACTGCCGCATCGCCTTGCGGCTCAGCTCTGCGAAGTCGCGCAACACGGCGTCGCCGGCAGCGTGCCCATAGGTGTCGTTGATACTCTTGAAATGATCGAGGTCGACCAGCGCGAGCGTAAGCGGCACGGTGGCATGCACGAACGCTGAAATCGCCAGCTCCAGATACGATAAGGCGTGCCGCCGGTTGGCGAGGCCCGTCAACGCGTCGGTGCGCGCCTCCTGAATGGCGCGGTCGCGTGACGCGATCAACGCCTGTTCGCCGTGGCGCAAGGTCGAAATTTCCGTGCCGATCACGACGAGCCAGCCGGACTCGAGCAGCGTCTCGGTCATCCAGTACCAGCGCCCGTCCACGAGATCGGTGGCGAAATTGCGCTGACCCGGCTGGCCGCGCCGCCCCGCCTGCGTTTCGGCGATGAACTCCAGCGCATCGCCGCGATCGATGCGTGCGCCGCACTGTTTGAGCACGCCGTGCAGAATGACGTCGGCGAAGGTCATATCGCGTCCGCCTTCGTCGATCTGAAACGCGGTCCTGAACGTACTGTTTGCAAAGTCGAGCCGATCGGCCGGATCGTACACGCCCACGAGGACATGCGGACCCTCGAGCGCTCCGAAGAGCGCCTGCAAACCGGCAGCGTTGCCGGGAAGGTCCAGGATCGATTTCATGTCTCGTATTTTGTGCGCAATTTAGGAAAAAATAGCACGATACATACCGCGTTCGAATGGAAGTTTCGCTGCGTCAGTCTGATGATTGCGGGTTGCGTCGTATGAATAGCCACGCATGATTCACGCATCGCGTCGCGGAACGCGGGATCGCGCGCGAGAGACCACTCGACGAAAAAGTCGAAAAAAAAGGCGTCACGTTTCCGTGACGCCTTAAAAAGTTCTAGCCATTCCGAGGGCCGTGCTAGAACCTGAGAGACGGTATTCGAAAGTTTGGCCTGCGATGCGGCGCCGTTAAGGTGCACGACATGGACTGTTGCGGAGGACTATGAGAAGACACTCGACCAGACTTTGCGCGGGCCACGGCGGGTTCAGAAAACTTCAAAATCCTGAACCTGAAACCGTCTTTCGAAATAGGATTCCATTTTTTATGGTTATGCTGACTAAGTCAAGCAAAATATAAAGGACATCAGCCGTTGCGGCAAAATGTTCCGATACAATAAATCTTCTGATGGAAAGCATATCCATGCCCCACTTTGGGGCCTGCGGCGGCACTGAGAGAGACAGCCACCAGTAAGGCTGAGGGCAGAAAACTGAAATAAAGTTCCAAAAAATTTCCATGATCCGACCCACCCCCTTGCGAACCGTAGCTGATCCGGCCAAAGAAAAAGACGGCTCCGGCGAGGAAGTGACCGCCCTCGCACGCGGCCTGACGGTGCTGCGCGCTGTGGCCGCTGCCGACGCGCCGCTTAGCAACCGCGAGCTGACCGAAATGACCGGCATTCCCAAGCCCACCGTTTCGCGAATCACCGCGACGCTGGTCGGCGCGGGTTTCCTGTTCCGCTTGCCCGATAGCGAGCGTTTCGTCCTGACCTCGTCCGTACTGGAGTTGAGCAACGGTTTTCTGCGCAACTTCGACATTCGCGCTCGCGCGCGGCCGTTCCTGATCGAACTCGCGGAACGCACTGCGTTGTCCGTGCATCTGGCCGTGCGCGACCGCCTCGACATGGTGGTGATCGACGCGATCCGGCCGCGCTCGGCGGTGCTGGTGTCGCGTCTCGAGATCGGCTCGCGCATGAATCTGAGCCGCACCGCCATCGGCCGTGCCTATCTCGCCGCGCTCGAAGCGCCGGAACGGGAAAAATTGCTGATCGGCTTGCAAGCCGCGGAAGGCGACGATTGGGGCCATGTCGGCAGCCGGCTTGAGAGCGCGTTGCAGGAAACCATCGAGCGCGGCTTCGCCATCGCCACCGGCGAATGGTACGACGGCCTGAACGCGATCGCGCTGGGCTTTACCGGCCCCTCGGGCGAACGCTACGCGGTCAACTGCGGCGGCTCGGCCGACCAGTGCCCGCGCGACTGGCTGATCACGCGCGCCGCCCCCGCGCTGCTCGAGTGCGTGGCCAACATCGTGCTCGAAATCGGCGGCACACCCGGGCGCCGCCTCGATACCTGAAGCGGTCAACGGCTCGCCGGTCGGCGGCCATGGCCATGGCAACCCATCCTGTAACCTTCGTAATCAAAAGAAAAATACGCGGGTGGACTGTTACAGAGCCCGCGACGTAGGATCATGCCTTCCCGTCGCGGGACACACGCCCGGCTTGCCGTCTTCCTTTTGAACGACGTTGCGCCCGCCTGCCAGGATGCCGCCTTGCGTTAGCATCCTTGTCCCGCGTCTCCGGTAGCATCGCGCTGAACGCGCGCGGTGCAGCCGTTGTCGAAACCGCCTGCCGCGCCACTCGCATGCCGGTCCGCCGAACTGTCGAAACGGCAGGAACGCGCGAGCGGCTCACATCCAAGCCAGTCACCTGACCGAACCGATGGACGAACAACAAAAGCATTCGGAAACCACACGCCCCATCCCTCCGGCTTCCCAACCGTCCTCCCGCGGCGGCCCGGCCGGCACACCGACCAGCGCGCCCGGCATGGTGAAGCGGCACCGCGGCCGCAATCTCGCGCTGATCGTCGCGGCGCTCGTCATCCTCGGGTTCGTGCTGTGGCGCTGGCATCCGTGGGGCGGCCCCGGCGGCGGTGCAAGCGGCGCGTCCGGCGCCAGCGCGGCGAGCGGCGGACGGCCCGGCCGCGGCGGTCCCGGCGGCATGGCCAATATGGCGCAACCCGTTCATGTGGCGACCGCCACGCAGGGCGAGATGCCGGTGGTGCTGACCGCCCTCGGCACGGTCACGCCGCTTGCCAACGTCACCGTGCTGCCGCAGCTGAGCGGGACGCTGCAGGACGTGTATTTCAAGGAAGGCCAGATGGTCAAGAAGGGCGACGTGCTGGCCCAGATCGACCCGCGCCCCTATCAGATCTCGCTCGATAACGCGCAAGGCACGCTCGCGCGCGACGAGGCGCTGCTGCAAACCGCCCGCCTCGACCTGAAGCGTTATCAGACCCTGCTCTCGCAAGACTCCATTGCCAGCCAGCAGGTCGATACGCAGGCGTCGCTCGTGCGGCAATACGAAGGCACGGTGAAGTCCGACAAGGCCAATATCGATACCTACAAGCTCGATCTCATCTACGCGCGCATCACCGCGCCCGTGTCGGGACGCGTCGGTCTGCGCCAGGTCGATCCCGGCAACTACGTGACGCCGAGCCTGACCAACGGCATCGTCGTGATCACGCAGTTGCAGCCGATCAGCGTGATCTTCACCACCTCCGAAGACAATCTGCAACAAATCATCCAGCAGACCCAGGCGGGCGCCAAGCTCTCGGTCACCGCGTATGACCGCAGCAACACCACCTCGCTCGAAGGCGGCATGCTCGAAACGCTGGACAACCAGATCGACACCACCACCGGCACGGTCAAGCTGCGCGCGATCTTCCAGAACAGCAAGAACCTGCTGTTCCCGAATCAGTTCGTGAATACGCGGCTGCTGGTCGACACGATCAAGGACGCCGTGATCGTGCCGACGCCGGCCGTGCTCAACGGCTCGATGGGACCGTTCGTGTACGTCGTGAAGGCGGACAACACCGTCACCGTGCGTCCGGTCAAGGTCGGCCCCGTGGATGGCGAGCGCACCAGTATCAAATCCGGACTGGCTGTCGGCGAGCGCGTCGTGATCGACGGCTCGGACCGCCTGAAGGAAGGCGCGAAAATCACGATTCCGGCGGACAAGCCTCGGGGCGCTTCAGGTGCGTCAGGTGCGGCAGGTGCTTCAAGCGCCTCGGGTGCGCGCGGCGCGGCCGCGGCCTCGGGCGCCTCGGGCGCGCACGGGCATCATGGCAAACACGCGGCGCAAGCCTCGCAATAAAGGCACGGCACCTACCGCATGAATCCATCCCGCGCCTTTATTCTGCGCCCCGTCGGCACCGCGCTGCTGATGGCGGCGATCATGCTGGTCGGTCTCGTCGCGCTGCGCTTTTTGCCGCTCTCCGCGCTGCCCGAAGTCGACTATCCGACCATCCAGGTGCAGACCTTCTATCCGGGCGCGAGCCCGGATGTGATGACCTCGTCGGTCACCGCGCCGCTCGAGCGCCAGTTCGGGCAGATGCCGTCGCTCAATCAGATGTCGTCGCAAAGCTCGGCCGGCTCGTCGATCATCACGCTGCAATTCAGCCTCGATCTGCCGCTCGACATCGCCGAGCAGGAAGTCCAGGCCGCCATCAACGCGGCGGGCAACCTGCTGCCTTCGGACCTGCCCGCGCCGCCGATCTACGCCAAGGTCAATCCGGCCGACGCGCCGATCATCACGCTCGCGATCACCTCGAAGACGCTGCCGCTCACGCAGGTGCAGGATCTGGCCGATACGCGTCTCGCGCAGAAAATCTCCCAGGTGGCGGGTGTGGGTCTGGTGAGCCTGTCGGGCGGCCAGCGTCCGGCCGTGCGCATTCAGGCGAATCCCCGCGCGCTCGCCGCGTATGGCCTGAATCTCGACGACCTGCGCACTACCATCTCGAACCTGAACGTCAACACGCCGAAGGGTAACTTCGACGGTCCCACGCGCAACTACACGATCAACGCGAACGACCAGTTGACCGACGCCGAGGCGTACAAGAGCGCGGTGGTCGCGTACAAGAACGGCCGTCCGGTGATGCTGACCGACGTCGCCACCATCGTGCAGGGCGCGGAAAATACCAAGCTCGGCGCATGGGTGAACGGCACACCGGCGATCATTCTGAACGTGCAGCGCCAGCCGGGCGCGAACGTGATTCAGGTGGTGGACAACATCAAGAAACTGCTGCCGCAATTGCAGCAGTCGCTGCCCGCCGCGCTCGACGTGGAAATCGTCACCGACCGCACCACCACGATCCGCGCTTCCGTGCGCGACGTGCAGTTCGAACTGGCCATGTCGGTCGTGCTGGTGGTGCTGGTGATGTACCTGTTCCTCGCCAACGTCTACGCGACCATCATTCCGAGTCTCTCGGTGCCGCTGTCGCTGATCGGCACGCTCGCCGTGATGTACCTGTGCGGCTTCTCGCTCGACAACCTGTCTTTAATGGCGCTGACCATCGCGACCGGCTTCGTGGTGGACGACGCGATCGTGATGATCGAGAACATCGCGCGTTACGTGGAAGAAGGCGAGTCGCCGCTCGAAGCCGCGCTCAAGGGTTCGAAACAGATCGGCTTCACGATCATTTCGCTGACGGTCTCGCTGATCGCCGTGCTGATTCCGCTGCTCTTCATGGGCGACGTGGTCGGCCGCCTGTTCCACGAGTTCGCCATTACGCTCGCCGTGACGATCGTGATCTCAGCGATCGTGTCGCTCACGCTCGTGCCGATGATGTGCGCGAAGCTGCTGCGCCACACGCCGCCGCACGAGAGCCACCGTTTCGAGGCCAAGGCGCACCGCGCGATCGACTGGGTGATCGCGCGCTACGCGGTCGCGCTCACGTGGGTGCTGAACCGGCAGCGCTCCACGCTGGTCGTCGCACTCCTCACGCTGGTGCTGACCGGACTGCTGTACGTGTACATTCCGAAGGGCTTCTTCCCGGTACAGGACACCGGCGTGATCCAGGCGATCACGCAGGCGCCGCAATCGGTGTCGTATGCGTCGATGGCCGAGCGTCAACAGGAACTCGCCGCGCAGATCCTGAAGAATCCGGACGTGGAAAGCCTGACTTCGTTCATCGGCGTGGACGGCAGCAATATCACGCTGAACAGCGGCCGCATGCTGATCAACCTGAAGCCGCGCGACGACCGCAGCAGCACCGCAAGCGAAGTGATCCGCCAGTTGCAACGCGACGTCGCGCATATTCCCGGCGCGTCGCTATACATGCAGCCGGTTCAGGACCTGACGATCGATTCGACGGTGAGCCCGACGCAGTATCAGTTCATGCTGACCGATCCGAATATCGGCGAATTCACGACGTGGGTGCCGAAGCTCGTCGAGCGCCTGCGGCAGTCGCCCGAACTGGCGGACGTCGCCACCGACCTGCAGGACAACGGCCAGTCGGTCTACATCGAGATCGACCGCGCCACCGCATCGCGTTACGGCATCACGCCGGCCACCGTGGACAGCGCGCTGTACGACGCGTTCGGCCAGCGCATCATCTCGACCATCTTCACGCAGTCGAACCAGTACCGCGTGATTCTGGAAGCGCAGCCGCAGATGCAGCATTACACCGAATCGCTGAAGTCGATCTATCTGCCCTCTTCCACGTCCTCGGGCGGGCAAGTGCCGCTCTCCTCGATCGCGCGTTTCATCGAGAAGCCCGCGCCGCTGCTGGTCACGCACCTGAGCCAGTTCCCGGCCACCACCGTGTCGTTCAACCTCGCACCGGGCTCGTCGCTCGGCGCGGCGGTCAAGGCGATCGACCAGGCGCAGAAGGACATCGGTTTGCCCGCGTCGTTCCAGACACGCTATCAGGGCGCGGCGCTGGCCTTCCAGGCGTCGCTCTCGAACGAACTGTTCCTGATCCTCGCGGCGATCGTCACGATGTACATCGTGCTGGGCGTGCTGTACGAGAGCTTCATTCACCCGATCACGATTCTCTCGACGCTGCCCTCGGCCGGTGTCGGCGCGTTGCTGGCGCTGCTCATCACCGGGCATGATCTGGACATCATCGGCATCATCGGCATCGTGCTGCTGATCGGTATCGTGAAGAAGAACGCGATCATGATGATCGACTTCGCGCTCTATGCCGAGCGCGAGGAAGGCAAGCCCCCGCGCGAGGCGATCTACCAGGCGTGTCTGTTGCGCTTCCGGCCGATCCTGATGACCACGCTCGCCGCCCTGCTCGGCGCGCTGCCGCTCATGCTCGGCACCGGCGCCGGCTCGGAATTGCGCCGCCCGCTCGGTATCGCGATCGCGGGCGGCCTGATCGTCAGCCAGTTGCTGACGCTGTTCACCACGCCGGTGATCTACCTCGCGTTCGACTCGCTCGGTCGCCGTGCGCGTGAGCGCTTCAATCGGGGCGGCTCGTCCAGCGACTCGACGCCGCCCGCCACCGATGCGGGGACCTGACCGATGAACCTGTCGCGTCCGTTTATCTCCCGCCCGGTCGCCACCACGCTGCTCGCTGTCGGCATCGCGCTGGCCGGCATCTTCGCGTTCACGAAGCTGCCGGTGGCGCCGCTGCCGCAGGTCGATTTCCCGACCATTTCGGTGCAGGCCACGCTGCCGGGCGCGAGTCCCGATACCGTGGCGACCAGCGTCGCCAGCCCGCTCGAACGGCATCTCGGCTCGATCGCGGACGTCACCGAAATGACCTCGATGAGCTCGGTCGGCTCGACGCGCATCACCATGCAGTTCGGCCTGAACCGCGACATCGACGGCGCCGCGCGCGACGTGCAGGCCGCCATCAACGCGGCGCGCGCCGATCTGCCGGCGAGCTTGCGCAGCAACCCGACCTACCACAAGGTCAATCCGGCCGACGCGCCGATCCTGATTCTGGCGCTCACGTCGAAAACGCTCACTGCCGGCCAGTTGTACGACTCTGCGGCCACCGTGCTGCAACAGTCGCTGTCGCAGGTGGACGGCGTCGGCGAAGTGGATGTGAGCGGCTCGGCCAATCCGGCGGTGCGCGTCGAGCTGGAGCCCAACGCGCTGTCGCACTACGGCATCGGTCTCGAAGACGTGCGCGCGGCGCTCGCCGCGGCCAACGCGAACAGCCCGAAAGGCTCGATCGAATTCGGCCCGAACCGCGTGCAGATCTACACCAACGACCAGGCCAGCAAAGCATCGCAATACCGGGACCTGGTCATCGCCTATCGCAACGGCTCGGCGGTGAAGCTCTCCGACGTGGCGGAAGTGGTCGATTCAGTCGAAGACCTGCGCAATCTCGGCCTCTTCAACGGCAAGCATTCGGTGCTGGTCATCCTGTATCGCCAGCCGGGCGCGAACATCATCGACACCATCGACCGGGTGACGGCGATGCTGCCGCAACTGCACGCGTCGCTGCCCGCGGATGTCGACATCGCGCCGGCCGCCGACCGCTCCACCACGATCCGCGCCTCGCTGAAAGACACCGAGCGCACGCTGGTGATCGCGGTCGCGCTGGTCGTGATGGTGGTGTTCCTGTTCCTGCGCAACTGGCGCGCCACGCTGATTCCGAGCGTGGCCGTGCCGATCTCGATCATCGGCACGTTCGGCGCGATGTACATGCTGGGGTTCTCGATCGACAACCTCTCGCTGATGGCCTTGACCATCGCGACCGGCTTCGTGGTGGATGACGCGATCGTGGTGCTGGAGAACATCTCCCGACATATCGAGAACGGCGTGCCGCGCATGAAAGCGGCCTTTCTCGGCGCACGCGAGGTCGGCTTTACCGTGCTGTCGATCAGTATTTCGCTGGTCGCCGTGTTCCTGCCGATTCTCTTGATGGGCGGCATTGTCGGGCGCCTGTTCCGCGAATTCGCGCTGACGCTCTCGCTCGCGATCGGTGTTTCGCTGATCGTCTCCCTCACGCTCACGCCGATGATGTGCTCGCGCCTCTTGCGCGAGCCGCACGAGCAGAAGGAAGAAGGCCGCTTTGGCCGCTGGCTCGAACGCGGCTTCGCGTCGATGCAGCGCGGCTACGAGCGCACGCTCGGCTGGGCGCTGCTGCATCCGCGCCTGATCGTGACGACGCTTCTGCTGACAATCGGCCTGAACGTCTGGCTGTATATCATCGTGCCGAAAGGCTTCTTTCCGCAGCAGGACACGGGGCGACTGATCGGCGGCATTCAGGCCGATCAGAGCACCTCGTTCCAGGCCATGAAAGGCAAGTTCGCGCAGATGATGGAGATTGTCGGCAAGAATCCGGCGGTGGACAGCGTGGCCGGCTTCACCGGCGGGCGGCAGACCAACTCCGGCTTCATGTTCGTGACGCTGAAACCGAAGTCCGAGCGCAAAGCCTCCGCCGATCAGGTGATCCAGCAACTGCGCGCGCCGCTCGGCGACGTGGCCGGCGCGCGGACCTTCCTGCAGGCGGTGCAGGACATTCGCGTCGGCGGACGGCAATCGAACGCGCAGTACCAGTTCACGCTGCTGGCCGATTCGACGCCCGACCTGTACCTGTGGGGGCCAAAGCTCACCGAAGCGTTGCAGGCGCGCCCCGAACTGGCGGACGTCAATTCCGACCAGCAGCAAGGCGGCCTGGAAGCGATGGTGACGATCGACCGCGCCACCGCCGCGCGCCTCGGCATCAAGCCGGCGCAGATCGACAACACCTTGTACGACGCGTTCGGCCAGCGCCAGGTGTCGACGATCTACAACCCGCTGAATCAGTATCACGTGGTGATGGAAGTCGCGCCGAAGTACTGGCAGAGCCCGGACATGCTGAAGCAGATCTACATCAGCACCTCGGGCGGCAGCGCGAGCGGCGCGCAGACCACCAACGCGCCCGCGGGCACGGTGACAGCGACGAGCGCCGCCACCACGACCTCGTCCACCAGCGCAACGACGGGCGGCACGGCGGGCACGACCACATCGAGCGCGGCGAGCATCGCCGCCGACTCCGCGCGCAACCAGGCGATCAACTCGATCGCGGCGAGCGGCAAGTCGAGCGCTTCGTCGGGCGCGGCGGTGTCGACCTCGAAGGAAACCATGGTGCCGCTATCGGCGATCGCGAGCTTCGGACCAGGCAATACGCCGCTCTCCGTGAATCACCAGAGCCAGTTCGTGGCCTCGACGATTTCGTTCAACCTGCCTCCGGGCGTCTCCCTGTCGACAGCGACCCAGGCGATCTACGACACGATGGCGCAGATCGGCATGCCGGGCACGATCCACGGCAGTTTCCAGGGCACGGCGCAGGCGTTCCAGCAGTCCATGTCCGATCAGCCGATCCTGATTCTGGCCGCGTTGGCCGCCGTCTATATCGTGCTGGGAATGCTGTACGAGAGCTATATCCACCCGCTCACGATTCTGTCGACGCTCCCTTCAGCGGGCGTGGGCGCATTGCTGGCGTTGCTGCTCTTCCAGACCGAGTTCAGCATCATCGCGCTGATCGGCGTGATTCTGCTGATCGGTATCGTGAAGAAGAACGCGATCATGATGGTGGACTTCGCGATCGAAGCATCGCGGCAAGGACTGTCCTCGCGCGATGCGATCTTTCAGGCATGTGTACTGCGCTTCCGGCCGATCATGATGACGACTTTCGCTGCGCTGCTCGGCGCGTTGCCGCTCGCGTTTGGCCGCGGCGAAGGCGCGGAACTGCGCGCGCCGCTCGGGATCGCGATTGTCGGTGGGTTGATTGTCAGTCAGATGCTCACGCTTTATACGACACCGGTGGTGTATCTCTATATGGACCGGATCCGGGTCAGGTGGGAGTCACGCAAGGCTCGCAGAACGGGAGTGGCGCCTTCTTCCTGAGGGTTTGCCAACGCGGCGCCATGGGGGCTGTGCACTGACGACCAACACCCCCAAGGCGCGCGCTAGAGCACGCGAGGCCTCACAGCTTCTGCTCTCTCGCAAGCAGAAAAATCCGCTGCCATTGCCTCGCCTGCCGCTCGCTCGACATGGGCAATACCCACACCTCGCGCGCCGCGTCCTTGACCTTCAGGGCGACCTGCGCTTGCGCCTCGCGGCCTTGCGCTTCGGCCTCCAGCAGATCGGCGAAGATATAGGCACCGTGCTGCTCGCCGAGCCGAATCTCACACAGGCGCTTGCCGGCCGCGAGCCGGACCGATCCCCAACTGCCCTGGAGTTCGTGAGTCCAGTCACCATTGCGGACATTCGGCGCCACGTCCTTGCGGCGGCGCCACCAATAAGCCAGAGCGGCCATCACCAGGAAAACGGCCAGCGCGGCAACGCCCAGCGCAACGGCCAGTCCGAACGCTGCCTGCAGGGCATAAAACGCGCGGACCGCGCCGTACACCAGCGCGACCAGCGCCATCAACGCAACGATAATCGGCATCGCAAGCTCACTAGACGAAAAACTCAGCCTGGCACGCGCGGCGCTCGCCTCTCACCGCAAGAAACCATGGCGGGAAATGCGTGAGCGCCCGCTTTCGACTTTACGGCTTGTGTGTCGCGGCCCAGTCTTTCACCGCCTTCAGCGTGTTCTCGACATGCTTCTCCGGCGACAGGCTCGTGTACTCATAGATGATCTTCCCGTCCGGCGCGATCACATACGACACGCGATTGGCCATCGACGCATGCATCGGCATGCCGGCGTCATACGCGCCGATCACCTTCGAATCGGCGTCGGCCGCGACCGGGAATTTGCTGCGGCATTCGCTCACCGAAAACTTCGTCAAGGTGTCGATGTTGTCGTGCGACACGCCGATCACCGTCGCGCCATATTTCTTGTATTCGTCGACGGCTTCCGCGAATTCGTGCGCTTCGATCGTGCAGCCCGTGGTAAAGGCGGCCGGATAGAAGTACAGCACCACCGGCCCTTTCTTCAGTTCGGCCGCGAGCGAATACGTATAGGTCTTGCCGCCCAGCGAAGCCTGCGCGGTGAACGCCGGCGCCACGTCGCCCGGCTTGAGGGTCGCCGAGGCCGTCAGCGAATGCAGCGCGAATCCCACCGACACGGCTGCGGCCAGTGCCGCCGATATGAGTTTCTTCTTCATCTGTCTGTTCCTCCAGGCGTTGATGCACGTGGTTCATCCAATGAAAACGGGGCCGCCGCGTTCATGAGAACGCCAGCCGACTTCGCTATTGGACCACGTACTCACAAGGTACGTAAGAACCCGCCGAAAGGATGCGCAAGTCGTTGCCGTCAGTCCGGCAACGACAACCTACGGCAACCCGCGCCAACCCGTTGCTCCGCACGGAAAGCAGTGCGAGACCGGCCGGCCGCCCGTCAGGTCACCACTTCTCCGATATGCGCGCCGAACCAGGCCGCGGCCGACAGGTTCAGCTCCGCCAACACTTCAGGCGTGAAGGCCACGAAGCCGGCCGGCGCATCGGGGCCGAGCGCGATCGACGCCGCATCGACGCCCGCGCCGGCCGCCTCGGCAAGGCGTAGCAAAGTGCCCAGCTCGCCTTGCCGCAACACGATCGCTTCGCGAATCTGCGGCGCGAGGCCGAGCTTCTCCAGCGCCGCGCCTGGCGAGCTGCCGAGCACCACATGAATCAGAGAAAAAATACCGGTCATGAACGCGGCATCGGCAAACTCGTCATCGGACGGATGCAGCCAGCCCGCGGCCAGCTCCATGAAACGCGAGCGCGTGCCCGCCAGTTGCACCAGCGGATCGGCGCGTAACGGCAGCTCGCCGCTATCGGCATAGAGCAGCAGTTGCGCCCAGCGCGCGATCTGCCGCGTGCCGGTGGCGATGATCGCCTCGCGCAGCGACGCGATATTGCGCCCGAGGCCGAATGCGCTCGAATTGACGAGGCGCAGCAGTTGCACCACCACGCTCGGATTCAGCTTGAGTTCGGCTTCGAGTTCGGTAATGCCGGCATCTCGCGACAGCAACGCGAGCAGGCGCAGCAGGCCCGGCCGCGGCGAGCGGTTGCGCGGCGCGGCCAGCACCTGAGGGCGCGCGAAAAAATAGCCTTGAAACAGGTCGAACCCGAGGTCGCGAGCGAGCGCGAAGTCTTCGCGCGTCTCCACCTTCTCGGCGATCAGCGTCTTGCCCTGCCCGCGCAACAGGCATGCGAGCTTTGGCAGCACCGCGCGGTCGGTCTGCATGAAGTCGATCTTGACCATGTCCGCGTAGGGCAGCGCGGCGAGCAACTCGTCCGACAGTTCGCTGACGTCGTCGAGCGCCACCTGGAAGCCGGCGCGGCGCAACTCGCCCAGACGGCGGCCCAATTGCGCATCGAATCGCACCGTCTCGAGAATTTCGAGCACGAAGCGCTCGGGCGGCATCACATGGACGATGTCGCTAAAGAGCAGCGCACGGTCGATATTGACGAAGCCGCGATGCCGGCCCAGCACGGTCGGCACGCCGATCCCGCCGATCGCGCGCGCCACGACCTGCGCCGTGGCCTGGGCGTCGTCGGTGACTTCGGCGTAGTTATGCGCGCCGGCTCTAAACAACAGCTCGTAAGCATTGAGCGCGCCGTCGCGATCGAGGATCGGCTGGCGGCCCAGATAGACGAACTGCACGGGAGGCGGCGGTTCGCAGCCTTCGGCAGTCGACTCGAGCACCTCGCTGTGCCGGGCAAGGGCCCCGGCTTGATGGCGGTCAGACATGAGCATCGGTGCAAGTGTTCGGAAAGCTACGCAGCAGCGGCGTCATAGCCGGCACTGCACAACGGGTTTCCCGTATTAACGGACGTCGGGCCGTGGCACTTTAACTGATTCGGTCTCCAGGCGACGCTTTGGCGCACATACATCCCTTACCGGATGTTTTTCTCAGCACGCGCTAAAGATTTTCCGGCCTGGGCCGTTATCTCGATCTGATGGGGCGGCCTGATACCCTCTCGACCGCCGACCCAGGCGGAAACAGCCGCCCCGCCTGCAGACGAATACAGGTTGCCAGCGATAAACATGGAAGCGAACAGGATCACCGCGCCCCGCCGGGGCTCCTTGCGCACGGTCATCGACCGGCTTCGTGCGCTCGGCCGGCGCGAGCATGGCAAACCGCAGGCGGGAGCAAGCCGCACTGCGCAACTGGAACAGGTGGTCGGCGCCGTCGACCTGCTGGCGCACGTCGACGACGAGTTGCGCTTCCTCTACGTGTCCGACGCCAGCCTGCGCTTCATCGGTTATCACCGCGAGTACCTCGAGACCATCACGCTGCACGATCTCGTCGCGCCGGCCGACGTGCCGCGCCTCGACGCCCTGCTCACGCGCGCGGCCGTCTCCGGCAATGTCGAAAAGGCGACGCTCGGCCTGATCAAGTCGCTCACCTACCCGATCACCGTCGAGTTGCGCGTGGTGCGCAGCACTCACGACGGCACCGAAGGCTATGCGATCGCCGGCTTCGACGTGTCGGCCTGGCGCGCCACCGAGGAACGTCTGACCCAGGCGCTGCATCTGGACCGCCTGACCAATCTGGCCAACCAGCCGGCACTGATCCCGGCGCTGCTCGAGGCCCAGCAGCAAGCCGACGCGCACGGCACGCCGGCGGCGCTGCTCCTGCTCGACCTCGACGACTATCAGCGCGTGAACCGCGCGCTCGGCTACGACGCCGGCGACGAAATGCTGCGCGACACCTCGCGCCGCATTCTGAACATGACGAGCCCGAGCGAGACCGTGGCGCGCGTGGCGAGCGACGAGTTCGCGATTCTCATCAAGCCCGCTGCCAGCCGCACCGACGCGGCGGCCGCCGCCGAAGCGCTGGCGCGGCGCCTGTTGACCGCGATCCAGCAGCCGTATGTGTTCAACGGCCAGCAGGTGCACCTGTCGGCGAGCATCGGCATTGCGCTCTATCCCGACGTGCGTCACGCCAACGACACCGCCGCGCACGACACCCATCTGCTGCGCTGGGCCGACCATGCCCTCTTGCAGGCCAAGGCGGCCGGCGGCAATACGCTCGCCTTTTACGTCCCCGACGACAACCCAGCCGACGCCGAGCGCCTCAAGCTGGAGGCCGATCTCTACGACGGCGTGCGCAACGGCGAATTCTCGCTGCACTTCCAGCCGATCACGAGCAGCCGCACGCACGGCGTGGTCGGCGTGGAGGCCTTGATCCGCTGGTCGCATCCGGTGCACGGGCTGGTGCCGCCGTCCATGTTCATCCCGCTTGCGGAGTCGATCGGCCTGATCAACTTCCTCGGCAACTGGGTGTTGAAGGTGGCCTGCATGCAGTTGATCCAGTGGGACGCCAAAGGCATCGCCCTGCAATATGTAGCAGTGAACGTGTCGCCGCAGCAGTTCCGCGACCCGCGCTTCAAGGACTCCGTGCGCGAAGCGATCGCGTTGACCGGCATCGATCCGCGCCGCCTCGTATTCGAGATCACCGAAAGCCTGCTGATGCACGACCCGGCGCATGCCAAGGGCCTGCTCGAAGACCTGACGGCGATGGGCATCCGCTTTGCAGTCGACGACTTCGGCACCGGCTATTCGAGCCTGGCATACCTGCAACGCTTCCCGCTCGCCAAGCTTAAGATCGACAGGAGTTTTGTCGAGAATCTGCTAACCTCACGAAACGATCAGGCAATCGTTAGCGCCGTCGTGGGCCTCGCGCAGACACTCGATCTCGAACTGGTGGCCGAGGGCGTCGAAACGGAAGCGCAACGAACCCTGCTCACCGAGATGGGATGCGACCACATCCAGGGATGGCTCGTCTGCAAGGCGCTGCCCTCCGACGAACTCGCGCTGCGGTTCGAAGCGCGCACGCTTCATCTGCATACCGCATAGCGATGCAGGCAAAGCGCTCATGTAACGGCTCACGCGCCCGCTCATTTGCGGGCTCATGTGTGTGCTCATTTGCGTGGATTAGCAGCGGAACAAGCCGGCCTCGGGCCGGCGTGGCACTCATTGGAACACGTATGGCTTTTGCGGGACTCACATGGTAAAGGCGGCGGTGCTCGACCGGCTCTGGACGCGAATGAGCGAGCGCGGCGATTTCCCCATGCTGTCGCAGTCGCTGCGCACCACCATGGCGGCGATGAATAACGACGACCTCGACTTCACCGGCCTCGTGCAGGTGGTGTTGTCCGATTTCGCCCTGACGCAAAAGGTGCTGCGGCTCGCCAACTCGGCCATGTACATTGCGTTCGGCGGCAACATCACGACCGTGTCGCGCGCGCTGATGGTGCTCGGCATGGACGCGGTCGGCCACCTGGTGGTCGGCCTGAAGATCGTCGATCACTTTCATCACAGCGCGCCGCGCCGCATCGACGCGAAACTTGAACTGAACCGCACGCTGCTGTCGGGTTGCGTCGCGCGCAAGCTGACCGAGCGCGGCGATCTGCGTGCTGGCGAGGAAGCCGTGGTCTGCACGCTGATGCGCCAGATCGGCAAGCTGCTGGTGGTGTTCTATCTTGACGCCGAATGGGACCAGATTCGCCGCCACATCGACGACGGCGCGCTCGAAGCCGATGCCTGCGTGCTGGTGCTCGGCGTCACGTTCGACGAGATCGGCGCCGAAGCCGCCGTGCGCTGGCGCCTGCCCGACATGATCCGCTCCGGTATGGGCGAGTTCGACCCGCAGGACGTCACGCAGCCGCGCCAGGTGCAGTGGCTGCGCGCCATCACGAATTACTCGACGGCGGTCGCCGACGTGCTCACCCAGCAGAACATGCCGGACTGGGAACGCGAGCAGCGCATCGCCGAGCTGGCGCGCGAATATAGCGGCGCGCTGAATACCGATCCCGAAGTGCTGCTCGGCATGAGCGTCGCGCTCGCCCGCGAGGAAGGTGGCGACGGCGTAATGCGCGAAATCGTCGAGTTGCGCGCCAACGCGGACGCGATCGCGCGCGAGGCGCTCAATCCCGAGGCGCGCATCGCGGTGGGGGTCAAGGATCTGCGCGGCCTGCCCGACGGCAGCCCGCTCGCGCCGGCATTGGCCATGGCCGCGGAAACGCTGCTGGCCGGTCTCGGCTTCGCGCGCACGGTGGTGTTCGTCAAGCACAGCAACGGCACGTTCAAGGCGCGTTTGGGACTCGGACCGAAGATCGACGCGGCGTTACCCAGGCTGACCTTCAATACCGCCTTCGAGCCCGACGTGTTTCATCTCGCGATCGCGAACTCGGTGGGCATCTTTATCGAGAACGCGCGCGATCCGAAGATGGTCGCGAGGCTACCCGAATGGTTCCGCCGCTCATTCGACGACGCCCGCGCCTTCGTGCTGCTACCCGTCGTCGATGAGAGCGACACGACCGTGGCGCTCTTATACGGCGACTGGTCGCATAGTCAGGAGCCACGCCGTATCTCACAGAAAGAAATGAGCGTGTTGAATGAATTGGCCAAGGAGTTAGGCCGTTTTTTCGGCCTGGGGCAGATGCGGGAAATGGAGATGATGTGAAGACCTGGCGTGATCGTTAATCACGGCGCTTCACTCTCCCCTTTACTGTATTTGCCCTACGCCACATTGAAGTTGGACCAGTCTCGCCGGACGCGGCATGCACAGCATGCCGCGTCCCCGGTTCGAATCACCGGTCTCAATCCTCGATTCTTTCCAGTCCTTGCGCGCTGCGGTCCGCAACACCGGCCCACGCGCCCGCCGCCAGCCCCATATCCGCGATCTGCTCCACCGTGAGTGGCTGCAAGTGCGCGCACAGCGTGCCGATCTCGTCCCACGCGCCGCGCTCCAGTGCGGCGACCGCACTCAGCAGCATCCCCAACACGCCCTCGCGATGCAGGATCGCGGCCTGGATCGGACGCGACAACGTCAGCACGTTCAAGGTGCTTTCGAGCGAGCCGCCGAATACCGCGTCGACGAATGAGAACACGCCAGTCAGGAATGCCGCGTCGGCTTCATCGCGGCCGGCTTCGGGCAGGCGCTCGATCGCCAGTTCCATGAAGCGCGCGCGCGTCGCGGCGAGTTGCAGCAAGGGATCGTCCTCGAGGGCGACTTTGCGGCCGTCGGCGTAGAGCAGCAACTGGGTCCAGCGTGCAATGCGGTCCGTGCCCGTCGCGTTGATCGCCTCGCGCAGCGTCGTCACCTTGTGACCAACGGCGAGGCCGCTCGAATTGGCGAGCTTCATCAGATGCATCACCAGCACCGGATTGAGCTTGAGTTCGGCTTCGAGCTGCGCGACGGTCGGCTCTCCCGCCAGCAATTGCAGCAGATTCAGCAACGCGTGGCGCGGCGCGCTGACGCGGCGTGTGGTGGAAGTCTGCGCGCGCGCGAAGAAGTAACCCTGAAAGCGATCGAAGCCGAGTCCCTGCGCCGTTTCGAAATCGGCTTGCGCGTCGATGCCCGAGGCGACCAGCAGCTTGCCCGCCGACTTGAGCACGCTCGCCAGTTTCGGCAGCAGCGCGCGCGGCGCCTGCGTGAAATCGATCTTGACGACTTCCGCGTACGGCAGCAGTTTGGCGAAGGCTTCGTTGGGCTGCGTCACCTCGTCGAGCACGAAGCGATAGCGGCGCCCGTGCAACTGGACGATGCGTGCGACCAGCGCCTCGTCGACCTCGATCGTGGGCGCGAGTTCGAGCATGAAGCGCTCGGCGGGCAGGTGCAGGATCGCGTCGTCCAACAGCATCTCGCGGCTCACGTCGACATACGCCGGATGCCCGGTCAGCGCACCGCGCACCGCGCCCTGCAGCAGACCGTCGATAATGGCTCGCGCCACGAGTTGCGCGGGATCGGGCGCGCGGCCCGGCGCGGCCTCGGCGTCCGCGTCGTTGTCCGCCTCGTTGTCCGCGGCGGTCCGTGCGGCTTCTATCATCGCCGCGGTCCATTGCGGCGCGCGCACCTTGATCTCGTAGCCGCACAGCATGCCGTCCCGATTCAGAATCGGCTGACGCGCGAAGCTGGCATTCAATTGCGCATCGTCCGCGGCGCCCGTCTGGCCCGGATTCCCGATTGCGATGGTGGTCATTGTGCTCCCCCGCTGAGCGCCTTCGCGGCGCCTACTACAGTATTCTGGTTTTCGCTCCACCGTTAGCGCATGGCCCGAGACATGAAGCCGCTGGCGCCCGCGATGTGCCCGGCGATTTTATCGCAGGCCGCCATGCGCGGACACGTCCATGAAGCAATATCTCGAAATAATTGGAGAAGTGTCCGAAAGATTTCCAGCACGAAATCGCCGATACTCTTGTGCAGTGCAGAAGCGTTCCAACCGCGTTTAACCACCGAGGAAAAACATGGACGTCAAAAGCGTGCTGTCAAATGCCTTCGCGATGCCGATCACCAGCCCGGCGTTTCCCATGGGCCCTTACCGGTTCATCAATCGCGAGTTTCTGATCATCACCTACCGCACCGATCCGGACAAATTGCGCGCCGTGGTGCCCGAGCCGCTCGAAATCGGCGAGCCGCTGGTGCATTACGAGTTCATTCGCATGCCGGATTCGACCGGCTTCGGCGACTATACGGAAAGCGGCCAGGTGATTCCGGTCTCGTATCAGGGCGTGGCGGGCGGCTACACACTGGCCATGTATCTGGACGACCACCCGCCGATCGCCGGCGGCCGCGAATTGTGGGGTTTTCCGAAGAAGCTCGCCAACCCGGTGCTCGCCGTCCACACCGACACGCTCGTCGGTACGCTCGACTACGGTCCGATCCGGATCGCCACCGGCACGATGGGCTACAAGCATCGCCAGCTCGATCTCGCGCAGCAAAAAAAACGCCTTGAAACGCCAAACTTCCTGCTCAAGGTGATTCCGCACGTGGACGGCACGCCGCGTATCTGCGAGCTGGTGCGCTACTACTTGCAGGACATCGATCTGAAAGGCGCATGGACCGGGCCGGCAGCACTCGAACTGGCGCCGCACGCGCTCGCGCCGGTCGCGGCGTTGCCGGTGCTGGAGGTGGTCGAGGCGCGTCATCTGCTTGCCGACCTGACGCTCGGTCTCGGCGAAGTGGTATTCGATTATCTCGATCAGCCGGAAGCGAATACACGCTGATCGATCCACAGTTTCCGCGCGGTATCGGTGGGCGCGCGCGTCGTCCCTCAAATGCAAACGGCCGCGATTTGCGGCCGTTGCATCAGAGCAAGCGAGAACGCGCGAGACACGCGAAGCCTTACTTCAACACGACCTTCACGTCGAAGTACTTGGCTGCGAAGCGGTCGATCGTGCCGTCCGCCTTCAGTTCCTTGAGCGCCTGGTTCAGCGCGTCTTTCAGTGCCTTGTCGCCCTTGCGGATGCCGAAGCCCACACCCGCGCCGAGCAGCTTCTCATCGGTGACAGCCGGACCGGCAAAGTCGAAGCCGGCGCCTTGCGGCTTCTTCAGAAAGCCCTTCGACGCGGCTTCCGCGTCCTGGAACGCGGCGTCCAGACGCCCCGAGGCGAGGTCGGCGTAAATCTGGTCCTGCGTCTGATACGGCACGACGTCCACGCCCGCCGGCGCCCAGCGCGCCTTCGCGTAAGTTTCCTGAATCGTGCCCTGCAGCACGCCGACATGCTTGCCCTTGAGCGAAGCCGGCGTCGGCAGCAGATCGCTGCCCTTCTTCGCGATCATCTGATTCGGGATCGTGTAGATGGGATCGGTGAAATCGATCGCCTGGCGACGCTGCTCCGTGATCGTCATGTCCGAATTGATCGCGTTGAACTTGCGCGCCTGCAAGGCCGGGATCAGACCGTCGAACGAGTTCTCGACCCACACGCATTTGGCCTTCAGCTTCGCGCACACGGCATTGCCGACGTCGATGTCGAACCCTTGCAGTTCGCCCGACGGCGACTTCGATTCGAACGGCGCATACGACGCCTCGACGCCGAAATGCACTTCCTTGATATCGGCAGCCGATGCGGTGCCGGCCGTGGCCGTGGCCGTCGCGAACAGCGCGAGCGCAGCCATGTTTCGCCAATTCATCTTCATTGCGGGTGTTCCTCTACGGTATTGAACAAGACGGAGCCGAATCCAGGCAAGCATGATTGCCGCGCCAAAATTGCGATTCAAACTCGTGCGGCCGGCGTGATGCAGCGCAACAGCCGCGAGGCCGCGATTGTACAGGCTTCGTTTTCCGCCTCTGCAGGCGCGCCGCTCGGCATTTGGTCGAGCGAGCGCCGCGGGCGGCAGGAGCAAAGGTGTAAGTAGGTGTCGCGTTCAGGCAAACCCGCGCGCAATGTCGCGGGCATCCGCGTGAACTACACGAGCTTCGAGAGCGTGTCCTGTGTCGTTTCAACGACCATCAGGCCGGCGCGCAAACCGGGCTTGACCGTCGCATTCGGGAACACGAGACGCTCCTCGTCGTGCCGCACGACATAGCGATACTCGCCGTCACGCGCGAGCACCGTATCTTTCGCGAACGGTGTGAAATTCGCGACGTCGGCCGCGACCAGCAGTTCGAACGCGTCGCTCTGCTTGGTGATCTGGTCGATCACCGTGAACGCCCTCGGCATGTCCGCGCGCACCTCGCCCCGCATGCCGGCCACGAGGTGCCGCACCGCATGATCGGCACCCGCGAAACGCGTCAGATCGTTCTGACCGAACGGACGCACCTTGCCGAGTTCCAGCGTGCATGCCTGAGCACCACACGCTTGTGCGGTGAAATGCGAATACGTGTTGCCCTTGGTGGTGTGCAACAGCACCGCACTGATGCGCGCCTCGCCGAGCCACGCGAACATCGCACGCGAAAACGGTTTGCCGGTGTGCGGCAGCAACGCGAATTGCTCGAAGGCGGACGCGCGGATTGCCGTGTGCATGTCGATATGCCAGCGCGCGCCGGGATCGCTCGGCGCGGCCGCGAAGAACTGCGTCGCGGCCTGCTCCAGCGCTGCCGCACGCGGCGCCTCGTAGCTGTGCGGCACCTGCAGATGACGTCCGCTGAAGAGGCGGTTCAGATCGTCGTCGCGGTAACGGCAAGCTTCGCGCATCGCGTCGACGTTGCCGAGAATCACCAGCAGGCGGCAGGTCAGCGCGGCTGTGCCACGCGCGATGTCGCGCACGAGAAACGCCAGCAACTCGATCGGCGCGGTCTCGTCGCCATGCACGCCGGCGGAGACGAGCACACTGCGCGTGCCCTCTTCCCGCGCCGCGGGCTCCATCAGCAATACGCCGTCGTCCAGCCACGACCAGCGCACGCCACCGGCGCACGTGCCCTGTGCTTCCTGCTCGGCCGGCCGCGTGCCCGCCAGCGTGTAGGCGAGAAAATCGTCGAGCAGCGAAACCGGCATATCGCGCTCAGCGCTGGAAGTCATATAGCGAACCCAGGCCGAGAATCTGCGTCAGTTCGTCGAGCGCGGTACGCGACTCGGCGAGCAAGTGTGGATCGGTCAGATCGGCCGGCGCGAGGCGGTCGCGATAATGTTTCTCGATCCACGCATCCAGACGGCCGAACAACGTGTCGTTGATCCACACGCCTTTCGTCACTGCCGCGCGTTCCGCGTCGTCGAGCACCACACGCAGACGCAGGCACGCCGGCCCGCCGCCGTTCTTCATGCTTTCGCGCAGATCGAACACCAGCACGTCGTCGATCGGGCCCGTGTGCGCCGTCAGTTCGTCGAGGTAGGCGGCCACGCGCGGGTTTTCGCGGCATTCCTGCGGCACCACCAACACCTGCTTGCCATCCGGGCGCGTCAGCAGCTGGCTGTTGAACAGATACGAAGTGACGGCATCGGCCACGCTCACTTGCGCGTCCGGCACTTCGATTACATTGAACTCCGCCTTCAGGCCGGAGAGCTTCGTCCGCAATTCGTCGTAGACGGCATTCTGTTCGACGAACGCCAGTTGATGGCAGAACAGCGTATTGCGATTGCCGACCGCGATCACGTCGTTGTGGAATACGCCGGCGTCGATCACGTCGGGATTCTGCTGCGCGTAGACCGTAGCCGCGTCGGCCAGACCATGACGATGCGCGACGGCACGGCTCGCTTCAAACGTTTGACGCGCCGGGAAGCGCTTCGGCTCCGGTCCGCGACGATACTCGCTGCGGCCGTACACGAAGAATTCGACGCCACGTGTGCCGTATTCCGAGCAAAAGCGCGTGTGATTCGCCGCGCCTTCGTCGCCGAGCGCCGGCGTGCCGGGCAGCGCCTCATGCACCGCGAAACGGTCGGCGTCGCTGAAAATCGCGCGCAGCGTGCGGCGCGTCGATTCATGTTCGATCGCGCGATGCAGCTTGCTGCACAGATTGGCCGGCGTGAAATGCACACGGCCGTCGTGCGTATCCGCGGATGGGCTCACCGTTGCCGCATTCGCAGTCCACATGGCCGAAGCCGAACTCGCCGCGGCCAGCAACTCGGGCGCGTCTCTCGCCACGCGCGCGATCACCGTGGCGTCGTCGCCGGAAAAACCGAGCTCGCGCAACAGACGCATCGACGGCCGCTCCTGCGGCGGCAGCACGCCCTGATGAAAACCGAGATCGGCCAGTTGCTTCATCTTGCGCAGGCCTTGCCTGGCCGCGGCCTTCGGATTCGCAACCGACTTCTCGTTGTTCTGCGACGCGACGTTGCCGAACGACAGCCCCGCGTAGTTGTGCGTCGGGCCGACCAGGCCGTCGAAATTGGCTTCAGTGGCTTGCATCGTCGATCCTTAGAATTGAAGGCCCGGCGAGACGCTCGCGGGCATTTGCAGTTGCGCGCTTTCGACGGAAGCCATCGGGAACGCGCAGTAGTCGGCGGCGTAATATGCACTCGGCCGGTGATTGCCCGAGCGGCCCGGCCCGCCGAACGGCGCTCCCGACGAAGCACCGTTGGTCGGCCGGTTCCAGTTGACGATGCCCGCGCGAATCGTGCGCTGGAAGTGCGTCCAGAGCGCTTCGTCGTCGGCAAGCAGGCCGGCGGAAAGACCGAACTCGGTGTCGTTCGCCTGCTCCAGCGCTTCGTCGAAACTGCCGTAGCGGATGATTTGCGCCAAAGGCCCGAAGTGTTCTTCGTCCGGCAGGTTCTTCACGGCGGTCACGTCGAGAATGGCCGGTGTCACGAAGCCGAGCTTCGGATCGCGCTGCTCCATTTTCAGCAGCGCTTTCGCGCCGTCGGCCAGCAGGCGTTCCTGCGCGGCGACGAGCCGCGAGGCCGCCCGCGCCGAAATCACCGCGCCCATGAACGGCTGCGGATCGGCGTTATATTCGCCGACGCTGATGCGCGAAGTGACCTCGGTGAAGCGTTCCATGAAGCGATCGCCCTGAGCATCGTTCGGCACGAAAATGCGGCGCGCGCAGGTGCAACGCTGCCCCGCCGACAGAAACGCCGACTGGATCGTGTGATGCACGGCGGCGTCGATATCGGCCACCGGCCCGATCACGAGCGGATTGTTGCCGCCCATTTCCAGCGCCAGCACGATCTCCGGGCGGCCGCCAAACTGTTTGTGCAGCAATGTTCCGGTATCCGAACTACCTGTGAAGAACAGGCCGTCGATCTGCCGGTGATTGGCCAACGCAATGCCAGTGTCTTTTTCGCCTTGCACGAGGTTCAGCACACCTGCCGGCAAACCGGCGTCGCGCCAGATCTGCACCGTGAGCGCGGCCACGCCCGGCGCCAGTTCGGACGGCTTGAACACGACCGCATTACCCGCGATCAGCGCCGGCACGATATGGCCGTTCGGCAGATGCCCCGGAAAGTTATACGGCCCGAACACGGCCACCACGCCATGCGGACGATGGCGCAAAACGGCCGTGCCGTCCGCCATGGCCGAGCGCTTCTCGCCGGTGCGCTCGTTATAGGCCTGAATCGAAATCTCGACCTTCGCCGCCATCGAAGCAGCTTCAGTGCGCGCTTCCCACAACGGCTTGCCGGTTTCGCGGCCGATCGCTTCCGCCAGCGCTTCCTTGCGTTCGGTGACGAGCGCGGCGAAGCGGCGCACCACGGCGCAACGTTCGTCGAGGCTCAACGCCGACCACGTGGCGAAGGCACGGCGCGCGCTGCGCACCGCGCGGTCCACGTCGTCAGCCGAGGCGCTGTTGCCTTCCCACACCGCCGCGCCCGTGCCCGGGTTGCGCGACGCGAATGCGGGTCCTGTGCCGGCGGCCCATTCGCCGTCGATGAAAAGCTCGCTCATGATCATCCCTGTTTATGTTTCTGCGGCAGCACGCGCACGAGCTCGCCTGCCTTGACGTCGAGCGCCGCGGCTTCGGCCGCGCTCAGACGGAACACGCCGTCCTGCGGCACGCCCGCCACCACGCCGACGCGAAAATCGCCCAACGACGTATTCGACACCATCGATTTCGGCCCGTCCTGCGGCGCACCCGAGCTTGCCGTGCCGATTTCGACCGGCACCACCACGCTCTCGCGCACCGTGCGCAAGTCCGCGATATGGCATTCGAGAACCGGACCCGCGTCGAAGATATCGACGTGATTCTCGTAGCGCAGCCCTTCCGCTTCGAGCATGCGACGCGCCGGAATCGTGTCGTTATGCGTGAGGCCCACGCAGTCCTGCGCCTCTTGCGGCAACAACTCGACATACACCGGATAGCGCGGCATCAACTCGGCGAGAAAAGCCTTGCGGCCGTGCGAACTCAGGTAGTCCGCCGCGTTGAAGTCGATCTGGTAGAAATGCGAGCCGACCGCGCGCCAGAACGGCGAGGTGCCTTCCGCGTCGAAATGGCCGCGCAATTCCGCGCACAAACGCTGCGGAAAGCGCTCGCGAAACTGCGCGAGAAACATGAAGCGCGACCGCGACAGCAAGCCGCCCACGCCGCTCGTGCGGTAACGCGGACTCAAAAACAGCGAGCACACTTCCGCGTAACCCGTCAGGTCGTGCGAAATGTTCAGCGCGCGCATGCGCGTCCAGATGCCGAGGTCCTGGCTCGCATGCACCACCGTGCTCACGCGATAGTTGTAGAACGGCTGCTGCAGGCCCACCGCGGTTTCGATTCCGCACACGCCGGCGACGTCGCCCGTATCCGTGTCTTCCATCACGAAGAAGTAGCCGGCTTCGTACGGCTCGGCCTTGTCTTCCATCGTGCGGCGCGCGCGTTCCACGCGTGCCGCGAGCGCCTCGCGGTCCGGCTTGAAGGTGGTCAGTCCCGGACCGGTTTCCTGCGCGAGCCGCATGAGCGCGTCCACATCGCCTCGTTGCACAACGCGAACCACGATCATCGTGCGTCTCCCGATTGTTCGTCCTGCTGCGACTGGTGCAACGGCACGCAGCGCACCGTGTCGCCTTCCTGCACGCCGAGCGCGGCACGCGCCGCTTGCGGCAACGGCGCGCCGGCTTCCTTGCCCGCCGCCAGTTCGCCGAGCACGCAACGGAACTCGCCGTCCGCGCCGTTATGCGCGATCAGATACGTCGCACCGTCAGCCGCCACGTTGCTCTCGCGTACCTCACGTGTTTCGTTGCGCGTGACGCAGGCGCTGCGATCCACTTGCGCGGTCAGCACCGGCCCCGCATCGAAAATATCGACATAGCGATCCGTCTCGAAGCCTTCCTCGAGATGGATGTCGTACGCGAGCAAGGCTTTCGAATCCGGCTCGCCGAGCACGCGCTGCGCCGCCTCGGGCAGCAACGGCACATAGATGGGATACGTGGGCATCACTTCGGCGATGAAGGTGCGGCTGCGGCCACCCGATTCGATCTCGATGTCGGCGAAGTCGCGGCCGAAGAACTTGCGCCCCACCGCTTCCCAGAATGGCGACACGCCGTTCTCGTCGGTGACGCCGAGCAGCAGCGAAAACACCTCCGGCGTAAACCGCTTGCGATTGGCGGCGATATACATCATCCGGGCACGCGACATCAGATGCGCGGCGGCGTCGCCACGCAGCGACGGGTCGATGTAATAACCCGCGAGGCGGCTCTTGCCGGTCAGTTCATGCGACATGGTCAGCGCGTGAATCTTGCGGTTCACATGCAATTCGCGCGACGCATGAATCAGCGCGTCGTTGCGAAACGCGTAGAACGGGTCCGAATAACCGGCCGCGGCGACGATGCTCGCCGTGCCCATCAGCTTGCCGCTTGACGCATCTTCGAGCACGAACAGATAGAACTCCTCGCCCGGAAAATCGACTTCCGCGCGAAACGAGTCTTCCGACAACGCGACGCGCGCTTCGAGCGCGCGCCGGTCGTGCGGCAGGGAATGCAGCACCGGTTGCGCGGTGCGCGCCATATGCTCGAGCGCGTCGAGATCGGCGAGGCGGCCTGGGCGTACAAAGAGCATCATCGTTCCTGTTGAATGTGGCGCGTGATCAATGCTGTGGCTCAGTGCGACGCCGCTTCAGCTTTCGCGCCGACGATGCCTTCGATCGCCTGGGTCAGACGCGCGAAGCCCTCGTTCATGTCGTCGAGCGGCATGATCAGCGACGGCACGAAACGCAGCACGTCAGGACCGGCCATCAGCATGATCACGCCATGCTGGCCAGCGGCCGTGACGAAGTCTTTCGCGCGGCCCTTGAAGGCATCGGTCAGTTCCGCACCGATCAGCAGGCCCCTGCCGCGCACTTCCTTGAACAGGCCGAAGCGATCGTTGAGCTTCGCGAGGTGGCCCTTCAGCGCAACGCTACGCGCGCGCACGCCTTCAAGCACCTTCGGATCGCTGACCAGTTCGACGACCTTTTCGGCGATCGCCGCGCCGAGCGGATTGCCGCCGTACGTCGTGCCGTGCACGCCGACCTTGAAATGCGCGGCCAGTTCAGTGGTGGTCAGCATCGCGCCGATCGGGAAGCCATTGCCGAGCGCCTTGGCGGTGGTCAGGATGTCCGGCGTCACGCCGGTTTCCTGGTACGCGTAGAAATAGCCGCTGCGGCCCACACCCGTTTGTACCTCGTCAAAAATCAGCAGTGCGCCATGCTGATCGCAGGCTTCACGCAGTGCCTTCAGAAACGCCGGATCCGCCGGGATCACGCCGCCTTCGCCCTGAATCGGCTCGACGATCACCGCGCAGGTTTGCGCGCCGATGGCTTTCTTCGCCGCTTCGATATCGTTGTACGGCAAGTGGGTGATGCCGGCCGGCACCGGGCCGAAGCCTTCCGAATACTTCGGCTGCCCGCCGACGCTCACCGTGAAGAACGTGCGGCCGTGGAACGACTGCGTAAACGAGATGATTTCGATCTTGTCGGCGCCGTGGCGATCGAACGCGACGCGGCGTGCCAGCTTCAACGCGGCTTCATTCGCTTCCGCGCCCGAGTTGGCGAAGAATGCGCGGTCGGCGAAAGTCAGCTCTTCGAGGCGTTTGGCCAAGCGCAGCACCGGCTCGTTGGTGTAGCCATTGCCGATGTGCCACAGCTTGCCGCCCTGATCGTGCAGCACTTTCAGCAGTTCGGGATGCGCATGACCGAGCGCTGTGACGGCGATACCGCCGGCGAAGTCGATATAGTCGCGGCCTTGCGTATCCCAGACGCGTGAGCCGAGACCGCGATCCGGCACGAAGGCGGCGGGAGAAAACACCGGCACCATGACTTCGTCGAAGGTCTGGCGTGTCACTGTCAGGTCGTTCATGGCAAATCCTCGTTACAGGTGAGAGGTAATACAGCTAGTGTAGGTAACTGCGCCCGATACGTCTTGCGCATACGCGACGCTTTCTATGAGCTTCCACGCGAGCGGGCGGCGTTCGGTGAATGGGCGACGGGCTTGAATCCGCGCTTTGAGCCCTTGCCTCGGGCCGCGCTTTGGCCCTTGCCTCGGGCCGCGCTTTGGGTCTCGTTTCAGCCCTTGCCGCGGTCCGCGCCTTGGCCCGCGCTTCAGTCCACCTGATCCGGCCGCTCGATCAGCGCGCCCGGCCGCGGCTCGCTGGCCGCGGCGCCGCTCGCGCCGGTCTGCTTGTCGATCCAGTTGCGACGATCCTCTCGCGGTGTGACACCAAAGCGTTCGCGGTACGCATTCGAAAAGTGCGCCGCCGACGAAAACCCGCAAGCGAGGCTGATCTGCACCACCGATTTACTGGTGCGCTGCAATTGCGTGCGCGCTTTCGAAAGCCGCAGCCCCAGATAGTATTTGGACGGCATCGAGCCGAGATACTGACGAAAGAGGCGCTCCAGCTGCCGCCGCGACACGCCCACCAGACCCGCGATCTCGTCGGTGGTGAGCGGATCTTCGATATTCGCTTCCATCAGCAGCAAGGCGTCGTTCAGGCGCGGATGGCGCTCGCCCGGCGCGGTGACGAACGGAATGCGCTGACGCTCCTCGCCCGCGCGCAACGCGCCGACGCCGAGCGTATCCGCAATGCGATCCGCGAGTTCGGGGCCGTGCTCGCGGCCGATCATCGCCAGCATGAAGTCGACGGTGGCCTGGCCGCCCGCGCAGGTGGCGCGATCGCGGTCGATTTCAAAGATCTGCTGCGTGACGATGGAGCGTTCGAACTGCTCGGAGAACTGCTGATAGGTTTCCCAGTTGACGCTCACGCGGTAGCCGGACAACTGCCCTGCCATGGCGAGCCACCACACGCCGTGGTGAATGCCGGTGACGAGCGGCGTGCGCTGACCGACCCGCGAGAGGCTGGCGAGAAAGAGGCGATAGTCGGCGAACTGCTGAAACCGCTCGCTGACGATGATCAGCCAGTCGCACGCGATCGCGTCGCCGAAAGCGGCATCGGCCGGCCATTGCGCGCCGCCCGCGAGCGGCACCGCGCGGCCGTCCCACGAGCAGACCTGCACGCGGTAGAGCGCGCGGCCGTCGATTTCATTGGCGAGATTGAGGGCGTCGACAATCGGCCCGACGCCCGACATCGACACGGGCGGCAAGGCGACGATAGCGACTTGCGTGGTGCGAGCCGGGCTGGACGTGCGAGCCATCGCTGAAACGGGTTAAACGCTACGGCGCGAGCCGCGCGTTACTTCAGGCTGCCGGAAAGGAACTGCTTGAGCCGCTCGCTGCGCGGCGCGCTCAGGACTTCCGCGGGCAGGCCTTCTTCTTCGGTGCGGCCTTGATGCAGGAACATCACATGGTTCGACACGTTGCGCGCGAAACCCATTTCGTGCGTGACGACGATCATGGTGCGGCCTTCTTCGGCGAGCTTCTGCATGACCTTCAGCACTTCGCCGACCAGTTCGGGGTCGAGCGCCGAAGTCGGTTCGTCGAACAGCATCACGTCGGGGTTCATGGCCAGCGCGCGGGCAATCGCCACGCGCTGTTGCTGACCGCCCGACAGATGCGACGGATACTGCTTTTCGAGGCGAGGTGCAAGACCGACCTTCTCGAGATACTCACGCGCGCGGTCTTCGGCTTCCTTGCGCTTCAGACCCAGAACATGAATCGGCGCTTCGATGATGTTCTCGATCACGTTCATGTGCGCCCACAGGTTGAAGTGCTGGAACACCATGGCGAGCTTCGTGCGGATGCGCTGCAACTGCTTGTGATCCGCGACTTCGAGATTGCCGGCGCGGTCGGTTTTGGTCTTCACCGCTTCGCCGTCGACGACGATCTGCCCGGCGTTCGGCCGCTCGAGAAAATTGATGCAGCGCAGAAAGGTGCTCTTACCCGACCCGCTCGCACCGATAATGCTGATCACGTCGCCCTTGTTCGCATTGAGCGACACGCCCTTGAGCACTTCGTTGTCGCCGTAGCGCTTGTGGATGTCCTGTACGGCGAGCTTGCAAGCTTCGGTTTGAGTCGTGTGGAGCAAGATGCTCTCCCTTTGAAAATACGGATCAATCTTCATGACGGGGCGCGACTGCCGCGCCGCCCACTGCAAACACGGCGCGTTTCAATGCGTGCGCACCGCGAGATAGCCCAGCCAATGGCGCTCGGCGCGGCGGAACAGCGCCACCAGCACGAACGACACCACCAGATAGATCAGCGCCGCGAGGCCGAACGCGTCGAACGACTGGTAAGTGGCCGAGTTCGCGTCGCGCGCCACCTTCAGGATGTCCGGCACCGTGGCCGTGAAAGCGACCGTGGTGGCGTGCAGCATCAGGATCACTTCGTTACTGTACAACGGCAAGGCCCGGCGCAGCGCGGACGGTATCACAATGCGGCGGTACATCGTGAACCAGCTCATGCCGTAGGCGCGCGCCGCTTCCACTTCGCCGTGCGAGGTCGAACGGATCGCGCCGGCGAAAATTTCCGTGGTGTACGCGCAGGTGTTCAATGCGAAGGCGAGAATCGCGCAGTGAAAACCGCTGCGGAAAAACGCGTCCAGCAGTTGATGCGAGCGCACGAATTCGAGGCTGTACATGCCGGTGTAGATGAGCAGCAGTTGCACGTACAGCGGCGTGCCGCGAAACACGTAAGTGTAAAGACGCACTGGCGTGGAGAGCCAGCGCTTCTTCGACACGCGCGCCACCGCCAGCGGAATCGCCGCGCAGAAGCCGATCCCGACCGACGCCACCAGCAGCCACAGCGTGACCGCGAGACCGGAGATGCGCTGGCCGTCCCAGTAGAGAAACGCGCGCCAGAATTCATTGAGAATGTCGATCATGGTCTTAAAGCTCCGCGTGCCGCACACCGATCGAATAGCGCTTTTCCAACCAGATCAGCACGAGATTCGAAGCGGTGGTGATCGCCAGATAGATCAGCGCGGCGACCAGGATGAAGAAAAACATGTTGAAGGTGCTTTTGCCGGCGTCCTGCGCGGCTTTGACGACGTCGGCGAGACCGATGATCGACACCAGCGCGGTGGCCTTCACCAGCACCTGCCAGTTGTTGCCGATGCCCGGCAGCGCGAAACGCATCATCTGCGGAAACAGGATGCGCGTGAATACGCGCGCGCCGCTCATGCCGTACGCGCTGCCCGCTTCGAGCTGGCCGCGCGGCACGGCGAGAAAGGCGCCGCGGAAGGTCTCGGTGAAGTACGCACCGTAGATGAAGCCGAGCGTCAGCACGCCGGCCACGAACGGATCGATATCGAACTGCGGGAGATTGAGCGCGTCGGTGAGGTTGTTGACCGCGATCTGGATGCTGTAGAACAGCAGCAGCATCAGCACGAGGTCGGGCACCGAGCGGATCAGCGTCGTGTAGCCGGTCGCGATTGCCCGCAGCGGGCGGTTGAACGAAAGTTTCGCCGCCGCGCCCGCGAGGCCGAGCAGCACGGCGGCCGCCAGCGACAGGACGGACAGCTCGATCGTCTGGATCGTGCCGGCCAGCAACACCGGGCCAAAGCCGTATAGGAACACGCGTGTCTCCATCCAGGTTGTTTGAGGATGTCTCGGACGGTGTCGGCTCATGCCTGCCCGACTCGTCCAGCATGGCGCGGAGTCTCGCAAGCGAAAATTAAATTCTCAAAGGCGTGCGGGCGTTTTGCTGCAACGCAACAGAGCGGCCTTTGGCGCATTGCACGGCGTGCAGGGCTTGGTTTTGAGGGTTGTGGGAATTTGTAAGGCAGGCAGTGCGCGGCGAGCGCCGCCGCGATTTAGCAAGTTTCGGGTCGCTTTTTCGATAGACGGCGGACCGCCGGAACGCCCTAATCGATGCCCAGGCGCGCCCGAATCGCCGGCAGCATGTGCTCCACCGCCGCGCGCCCCTCCTCGATGGCAGGCGCCGCGCGATGAAAATCGAAGATCCCCATGCCGCCCAGCCGCGGCTGGATCAGAATGTCCGCCGGTTCGCCCGCCAGACGGCTGCGCGTAATCCGCACCTGCATGATGTCGATGCTTTGTGCGATCGAACTCAGCATAGACGGCACGCGCGCGCTCGGCGCGGGCGGCACGCGCACGTCGTCCGTGACGCGCGCATCGGCGGGCGCGAGCCAGCGTGGCCAGGGCTTGCCGTTGCGGCGCAGCGCGACCG
The DNA here is from genome assembly GCF_046028015.1 of Paraburkholderia sp. RL17-383-BIF-A. NCBI lineage: Bacteria > Pseudomonadati > Pseudomonadota > Betaproteobacteria > Burkholderiales > Burkholderiaceae > Paraburkholderia > Paraburkholderia sp. RL17-383-BIF-A. The sequence goes on from NZ_JARESR010000025.1 coordinate 77,246, forward strand.
CCTGCGGCTCGGCCGGGTCGATGGCCGGCGTATCGACCACCGCGCCGCCGAAATCGCGGCCGTTCAGGATATCGTTGTTCAGATCGACAGCGATCACGCAGTCCGCGCGCATGCCCCGCGCCACCGAAACCGGCACCGGGTTGCTCAAACCGCCGTCCACCAGCCACACACCGTTGTGCCACACCGGCGTGAAAATGCCGGGAATCGCAATCGATGCGCGCACCGCCTCGACCACGCTGCCGTCCTGCAACCAGCTTTCGCGGCCCGAGTCGAGTTCGGTCGCGACCGCCGCGAACGGCATGTTCAACTGCGCGATCGAACGGCCGTTGAACTTGTCGGCGAACAACTGGATCACCTTGCGCCCGCCGAGCAGGCCGCCCGAAAGCCGCAGATCGAGCAGGCGCACCACCGTCTGCCAGGTGAGCCGCGAGACCCACTCTTCCAGCCAGTCGAGATCGCCGTTCGCATACACCGCGCCCACCAGCGCGCCGATCGACGTGCCGCAGACCACATCGGGCCGGATGCCCGCATCGTGCAGCGCGCGAATCGCGCCGATATGCGCCCAGCCGCGCGCGGCGCCGCCCCCCAACACCAGCCCGATCCGGCTGTATCGACGTCGACGTATCATGATCTTCCCCGCTTGCTCTCTTTTATCACTCACCGCTATCGCCCACGAATCACGTCAGAGCGCGATGTCGTGTACACCTTCTGATACTGGTCGAAATGCACGTTGAAAATCCCTTCTTCGGTCACGCCGCCTTCGCGCCACTTCCAGCTCCACACGGTTTCCGGCTTGAGCGGAAACACCGCGACCTGGCCGGGCTTGCCGAGCAGGCGGCGCACTTCGTCCTCGCTCATGCCGATGCGGATCTTTGCGAAGTTGGCCGCCGTCAGCACCTGCGTGATGGCCTGCAATTTACCGTCGCGATCGATGTCGACCATGTACGTATTCAAGCCTTGCGGGCCGCGCGGATATTCGAAGCGTTTCGAACCGTCGGTGAAGGTGCGCTCGGTTTCCGGCTTGCCTATCTGGTCGCGGATCTGCGCTTCGGTCGTGACGCCCGGCGTCATGTCCTTGAGCAGTAACGCGTCCGGTTTGACGGCGTTGAAGAATTCCTTGAGTTTTTGCACGGCGCGGTCGCTCTGTTGGTCGTCGCAACCGGTCAACGCGACGGACGCGGCCAGCATGGCGACAGTAAGCAGTTTCAGGCTCACAGCGGATTTCCTGTTCGGATGTGGCCCGCGAAGGCCCGCATCCTGTTGTGTAGTGTCCGCTACAGGATAACCGCGCACGGGCAAAACCGCGAGCGGGCGCCGCACGGCGGTGTGCGCAGTCGCACAGGGTGCGCAACGGTGACGTAGGCAGAGGCGGAGACGGATGCCGCGGAGGCGAAGTTAGAAGCTGCGGAGTTAGAAGCCGTGAGGCGAAGTCGGCGACGGCGGAAGGCCACGCGAAGGTGAGGCTCCGGCCGTACGGGCGACGCGCGGGCCACACGCGAAAATCGCGCGCGAAAACGGTGGCCACAAGCAAAAAGGCGACGCTGTGCAAAGCGTCGCCGGGTCGGTCGATACGGTCGACCGGGAAAGTAAAATCGGCCGTCCGGCCGACTAAAAACGAAGCGCCACGGACGACGCGCAGCGGTCTGGTCCCGGACGAAGCGGTGAGCAACCTTGGCTGCTCACCTCGCGCCATCGCCGGAATGGCAAACCGCTGCTTGACTGGCCGCCCTGGTCCCTCGATAAGCCTTCCAAGTGCAGCTAATCTAAACGGATTGGCGGATTTAGACGAGAGCGCGTTTACACCGAATCGGCAGATGATTTGCCTTGAGTGGCAGCGCTTTCATAGGAATGCCGACCGCGCACGCGCAGCGCGCGAGATTGGCGTGCGGGAATTCAGCCTTGCGGTCGAGGTGCGCGACGCTTGCGGCGAACTCGTCCGCGAGTTGCGCCAGCAAGCGTCGAATGCATCTCGCTATCGAGCGGATGACGCCGTGTCTCGGCGCTGTCGGCAATCACGGGCATTCATGCGCAAATGCCTGTCGACCGCATCAAGGCAAAGGGAAACTGCGGTCGAAGCTCGGCCGCACGTCCAGATGCGCGCGGATCACATTGGCCGCTTCGTAGGTGTCCGCCGTGCGCTGCTGCGCGGCCACGACGCTGTCGTCGATCGCCACCGGATGCACCTGGCCGCGCTGATAGACGGTCTTCAGCACATCGGTCGGCAAACCCGTGACGCGCGACTGCATCGCCGCGACCTCGTCGGGATGCGAGAGCGCCCAGCGCTGGCCGATCGCTACGCGCCGCAAAAAGTCGGCGAGCTGCGTGCGCTTGTCGGCGATCGCGCGTTCTGTCGCCACCTGATAGCTGAGACCTTCCGAGAGGCCCACGCCGTTGGCGATGATGCGGTCGTGATCGCGCGCTTCGCCGAGCGCGGTGTACGGGTCCCACACCGACCAGGCGTCGACGCTGCCCGAGGCGAGCGCCGCTTTCGCGTCGGCCGGCGCGAGGAACACGAAGGTGACGTCGGCGAGCGGCACGTTGGCCTTCTTCAACGCGGCGAGCGCGAGGTAGTGGCCGATCGAGCCGCGCGTCGTGGCAATGCGTTTGCCCTTCAGACTCGCGGCGTCGTTCAGCGGCGAATGCGCGCCGACCACGATCGCCAGATCCAGCGGCGTCGAGCGTGTCGCCGCGACCGCTCTCACCCGCGCACCCGCGGCAAGGGCGAACACCAGCGGCGCATCGCCGAGACCGCCGACGTCGACCGCGCCCGCATTCAACGCTTCGCCGAGCGGCTGCGCGGCCGGAAAGTTGAACCATTCGATCTTGTACGGCAGGTCTTTCAACTGGCCGGACGCTTCGAGAATGCCGCGCGTTTGCAAGGACTGATCGCCGACTTTGAGCACAGAAACATCGGCCGCATAAGATGGCGCGGCGCATAGCGACGCTGACACCGCAAGCGCGGCAGCGCCAGCCGGCAGCAACCTTACGCGTTGCATAACAGATCGGATTGCGAAGGAAAAACGGGAAGTCGTCATGGCAGCGCGTAAATCGTCGCATGGAGTGGATTTGCAACGACGATAAGGCACACCTTTGTATAAGACAAACGCATTATTCTGCTAAGCAAATATGCGAATTTTCTTCGGCTACAAGCGGTGAGCGCGCACGATACGAGTATGATCGAGCGCATTCTTTTGCACCATCATTGGTCACCGCCCACCATGAAGATCGACGAAATCGACGCCTACGTAACCGTGATTCGCTGTGAGTCGCTGCAGCAGGCGGCGCTCTCGCTCGGCCTCACGCAACCGGCCATCACGCGCCGTCTGCAAAATTTCGAAGAAGCGCTCGGCGTCGAATTGCTCGACCGTAATACGCGGCCGCTGAAGGCAACGGCCACGGGACGCATCGTCTATGAGCAATGCCGTGTGATCCAGCGCGAACTCGACGTGCTGCGCGAGATCGTCGCCGCCGACACGCCGCCGGTCGGCACGCTGCGCCTCGGCGTCGCGCAAACGATCGCCGATATCGCGCTCAGCGAAGCGATACGCGGCCTGAAAGGGGACTATCCCGGCCTGCAGGCGCGTGCCTCGACCGGTTGGGGCGGCCAGTTGCTGCAACGCGTCGAACAGGGCGAACTCGACGCCGCCGCGATCCTGCTGCCCAGCAACAAGACCTTCGACGTGGCGCTATCGGCCCGCTCGCTTGGCCGCATCAAACTGGCCGTCGTCGCGCAGAAAGGCCTGCTGAAAAAACGTGCGCACACGCTGACGGAATGCCAGTCGATCGGTTGGGTGTTGAATCCGGACGGCTGCGGATTCCGCGATGGTTTGCAGCGCGCACTCACCGGCCTCGGGCTCGCTCTCAAGCTGAACCTGGAAACGCCCGGCACCGAGTTGCAATTGCAGCTCGTCGCCGACGGCAACGGCCTCGGTCTCGTGCCGCTGCCGCTCCTGCAGGCAAGCGCTCATGCGAATGCGCTCGATCTCGTCTCGATCAGCGACTTCAAGCCACTCATCGACATCTGGCTCGTGCAGCCGCGCGTGCTCGGCAAATTGCAGCAGCCTGTGGAGCGCTTCGGCGCCGCGATCGAGCGGCAGTTCAAGGAAGCGCGCGCGCAGCGCGCGGCCTGAAACGCGCGCTGCGCCCTGCTGTTTCGATTATCTGACTCGACTGCTGCTGCGAGCGTTGCGAACACTTCGAGCACTCGCTGCAAGCCAGCCGCTCAGATCACGCAGAACCCATGCGTACCATCGCGCCCAAGCTGCGCGACAAGACCATATTCCCACTCCAGATACGCATTCATCGTCTCGCGCGCGTTATCCGTGCCCTCATAAGGACGCCGGTAGCGATCGATACGCGGCGACGCCAGTCGCGTCTCGCCGCTCTCGACGGGCAAGCCGGCCTCGATCCACGCCGCCGTGCCGCCGCTTAGCACCTGCACCGGCTTGCCGGTCAATGCCGCGACGTCAGGCGCCGCAAAACGCGCGAGCAGACTACTTCCGCAGGTCACCACGTAGCGCTGCGCATCGGGAAGCTTGAGCAGCGCCTTTTCCAGTTCGCCGCGAATCACGAACCACGCGCCGGGAATATGCCGCTTCACGTAATTGGCGCTGGTAGTGAAGTCGAGCACCGCCGTGCCCGGCGATTGCAACAGCGTGACGAGTTCAGCCGCGGCAATTTCGTCGGCATCGGGCGGCGTGGGCGCATGACGGGCCGTGGGCGCCGCGCCTTTTTCGCCGAAGTCGGCGGCCGTCAAACCATCGACGACATACACGTCGACATTCATCTGCGCGAGCCACGACGCGGTCATGTTGGCACGCACGCCGTCGTTATCCGCAAGGATCACGCGCGCGCCGCGCACCGGCGCGAACATATCGGTTTCCTGCACGAGCTGGCCGCCCGGCGCGCTACGAAAACCGGGCACGTGACCCGCTTCGTATTCTTCCGGCGTGCGCACGTCGAAGCGATACACGGTGCGCACGGCTTCGCCGGCCCAGCGGCGCGCTTCGTCGCGTGAGGTGCGGCCCACCCTCGCGCGATCCGCCACCGCGCGCGCGGAGTCGGCGGCGGCCAGACGCACCTTATCGTCGACGATCGGCTCGAAGCGGCGCGAACTGCCGTGCGCAAGCGCCTGCCCGGCCAGCGTCCAGCCGATCGTGCCATTGCGCAGCGCCGCGACCGGATTCGGCACGCCCGCATTGATCAGCGACTGCGCGCCGATAATGCTGCGCGTGCGCCCCGCGCAATTGACGATGATCCGCGTAGCCGGATCCGGCGCGAGCTGGCGGGCGCGCAGCACCAGTTCGGCGCCCGGCACGCTGACGCTGCCGGGAATATTCATGGTGTGATATTCGTCGAAGCGGCGGGCGTCGAGCACCACCACGTCGGCTTCATGGTCGAGCAGCGCCTGCACTTGCGGCGCGGCGAGCGACGGCGTATGGCGCTCGCTTTCCACCAGTTCGCCAAATGCCTTGCTCGGCACGTTGACGTCCTGGAACAACTCGCCGCCGGCCTCGCGCCAGCCTTGCAAACCGCCTTCAAGCAGGGCGACGTCGGTATAACCCAACTCGGTCAAACGGCGCGCGGCGCGTTCGGCGAGCCCTTCACCGGCGTCGAACACCACAATCGGCACGGCCTGGCGCGGCAAACGCACCGGCGCGTCGAGTTCGAGCCGCGAAAGCGGCAGATTCGCTGCAAACAGCGGATGACTGCGGGCGTGCGGATCTTCCTCGCGCACGTCCACGAGCGCGATTTCCTCGTGCTCGAGCAGTGCGTAGCGCACATCTTCGAATGATCGGGTACGAAATGGCTGAACGAAACTCATGAGATCGGAGACTCCTTCGCTACATTCCAGATATTCGGCAACACGTCGTTTGCGTAGCCGGAAATAAACAGCTTGCGGGCGGCGCCGCCCGGATAGACGGACCGTTTCACCGCGCCGATATTTGCACCGTACACGTGAATGCTGATCGACGTACGGTCACCAAAAGCGTTACTCACGCGATGGATATCGCCAATGCTCGGCGACACCGCATCCACCGCGCCGGCATCGAGCCGTTTTGCCGCACCCTCTTCCTCTAGCGCGCCGTCGGCGGTGACACGGTACCCCTGCGCAATTTCCGCGCCACGCAGTACGCCGATCAGCCCCCAGCCGACACGTAGCGGGAAATTGCTCAAACAAATGAGCGACACATGTTTATTCCCAACCTGCATACCAATTCGATTTTGAGACACCGGAGTCAGTAATATCTCGATCCTTACATGCCAATGAGGTGAACGAATGCCTTGGATCTACCGTCAGAACACCGGTCGAATCGAGCACGACGGCACTCTTGCCGGAGTCGGATATAGCGGACGCGGGCGAGGAAAAAATAACCCGTCGCGACAAAATGAGGCCATGATCGGACCCATTCCGCGAGGAACCTGGACGATCGGCGCGCCATTTACTCATCCACATGCCGGTCCTTACGCAATGCGACTCACACCTTTACCTGGCACTGTTACCTACCGCCGCTCAGGCTTCATGATTCACGGCGACAGCACCGCTCATCCGGGCGCTGCGTCCGACGGCTGCGTGATCGTCAATATCGTCACGCGCCGGTGCATCTGGGAAAGCGGCGACCACACGATCGCGGTGACCCTGTGAGGGCCGCCGCCATTGTGGCCATGCTGACGGCCCCTGCCCTGTGTTTCGCCGGCTCGCCTTCGCAATGCGCGAGTTGGCCAAAAAATATAACGCCGCTCATTCTGAAAAACGTCGGTATCACGGATCCGGTCAAAATTGACGACTCGAAAACCAAGGCAGTGCGGATCGCCTCGGAAAAAATCGGCAAAGACCTTTGGCGCGATGTCTACGACATCACCTTTTACGAACAAACCGGACACGCAATTGAGGTCATCACGTCAAGCGAAGCCAGTTCGGCAGAGTGCTCAATGTCCGATCCCGTCGTGTGGGTCGTGACGCAAAAAATCGACATCAAGTAGTCTGATCATTTCAGCCCTTTGCCAGTGCCGCAGACATGCTGCGAGCGCGCATCGCGAAAGGTTCAGGTGAGCACCTCGGGTTCGTGCTCGACCAGTCCTTCCAGCAGGCTCTGGAACGCGAACAGCGCGCCGCCCGCGCGGCCGACCTGCTCATGCGTGAGCGTGGCGATGTCGTGTGGAATCGCTTGCGGCGTGCCCGCGGCTTCAGCGAGCAGTTGCGCGTGGCACGCGTTGTCGAGCGCGATATACCACCACGCCGCGGCTTCCACGCTCGGACCGGCCGTGAGAATGCCGTGATTCTTCAGAATCACCGCCTTGCGCTCGCCGAGCGCGGCGGCAATGCGCGCACCCTCATCGGTATCGAGCACGACGCCGCGAAAATCGTCGAACAACGCGTGGTCCTGATAGAACGCGCACGAGTCCTGCGTCAGCGGATCGAGCGTGCGGCCGAGCGACGACCACGCCTTGCCATACAGCGAATGCGTGTGGGCCGCCGATACCACGTCGGGGCGCGCTTCGTGAATCGCCGCGTGAATCGCGAACGCGGCCTGATTCACCGGGCCCTCGCCGACCACGATCTCGCCCTCGGCGTTTACGAGCAGTAAATCCGACACACGAATGCGGCTGAAATGCTTGCCAAACGGATTCACCCAGAAGTGATCGGGCCACTCCGGATCGCGCGCGGTGATATGACCGGCGAGCCCCTGATCGAAACCGTAGCGCGCAAACAGCCGGAACGCGACGGCGAGCCGCTCCTGCCGGTAGCGGCGTTCCGCTGCGAGGCTCTCGCGCGGCGCAACCTCGTCGAACCAGAATTTGCGCAGCGGCGCGTGACGCTGGATTGCCGGCGGCTCCTCGGCGGTCTTGGTGGCAACGGTGAGAGAAAGATCGGTCATCGCGCCTCCGTTCACGCCGCCACGCGCTCGACGCGCGCAATTCGTTCACGCGTGGCGGGAATCAGTTCACGGCCGTAGTCGATAGCGTCTTCCAACGGATCGAAGCCGCGCACGAGGAACGTCGACACACCGAGCGCGTAATACTCGGCGAGCGTATCGGCCACCTGTTCCGGCGTGCCGACGAGAGCCGTCGAATTCGAGCGGCCGCCGATTTCCTTCGCGACGCCGGTCCACAAGCGCTCGTCCACACGATCCGAGTCGCCCGATGCCGCAAGCAACCGCCGCGCGCCTTCGCTTTGCGCCGGACCGCCCCGGCCAATCCCCTGCGCCGCGCGCAGCCGCCTTGTTTCTTCGAGGATGTGTTCCGCGCGCTCCCAGGCCGCCGCTTCGGTGGCCGCGAGAATGGGCCGGAACGACACCGAGAATCGCACCGTGCGGCCGTGCTTCGCGGCTTCCGCGCGCACTCGCGCGACCTGCTCGCGCACCTGCGCCTTGGACTCACCCCACAGCGCATAGACATCCGCGTGACGGCCGGCGATTTCGAGCGCGGGCGCCGACGCGCCGCCGAAATACACTGGAATATGCGGCTGCTGCACAGGCTTCACTTCGGAGAAGCCCTGCTTGAAGCGGTAGTACTGGCCGTTGTGATCGAAGGGTTTGGCCTCGGTCCAGATGCGCCGCAGGATATGCAGGTACTCGTCGGTGCGGGCGTAGCGTTCGTCGTGCGACAGGAAGTCGCCGTCGCGGCGCTGCTCGGCGTCGTCGCCACCCGAGATGATGTGAACCGCGAGCCGGCCGCCCGAATAGTGGTCGAGCGTCGCCAGTTGACGCGCGGCGAGCGTCGGCGCGACAAAACCCGGCCGATGCGCGAGCATGAAGTGCACCTTGCTGGTCACGCTCGCCGCGTGCGCGACCGTCAACAGCGCATCGGGACTCGTGGAATGATGCGGCACGAGAACGCGGTCGAAGCCGGCGGCCTCGTGCGCGCGCGCAAACTGTTCGACATAGTCGATGTCGACGACCGGTCCTTGCGCCGCGTGCGTTTCGGACACCTTGCGGGTCTGGATCATGCCGATGAATTCGATGGACACGTGCGTGTCTCCCTGAATGGTTGCTGCCCGGCGGGACGGTGACGCGGCTGGCCGGATGCATGGTTCGCTTCGAGGCGTTTAAGGTAGCAGCGCGGCATGCGCATGTTAAATATTGATCGGCCATATCTATATCGGATTTGCATGTAACGGTGCGGGCTTCGATCGACGCGTCTCGCCTGCCTCGCGCCGCGCGCGAGCAAACCCCCTTTCGTGAATGTGGACATCGCGGCACCGTCAGCAGAAAAGCGGAACCTTTGCGAGAATGCCCCATCGCGCGAAAGCGCCGGAAACAACAAGTGAACAGACAATGATCCCCTTCTCGGTCCTCGACCTCTCGCCGGTTACCGCGGGCGCCACGCCGGCGGACGCGTTCAGGAATACGCTCGACCTCGCCCAGCATGCGGAAAACTGGAACTACCAGCGTTTCTGGCTGGCGGAACATCACAACATGACAGGCATTGCCAGTGCGGCGACCTCGGTGGTGATCGGCTACGTGGCGGGCGGCACCAAAAAAATTCGCGTCGGCTCGGGCGGCATCATGCTGCCGAACCATGCGCCGCTCGTCATCGCGGAACAGTTCGGCACGCTTGCCTCGCTGTACCCCGGCCGGATCGATCTGGGCCTCGGCCGCGCGCCCGGCACCGATCAGAGCACCGCTCGCGCGCTACGCCGCGATCTGCAAAACAGCGCGGACTCGTTCCCTGACGATGTGGTCGAATTGCAGCGTTATTTCGCCGACCCCGTGCCGGGCCAGCGCATTCGCGCGGTGCCGGGCGCGGGGCTGAACGTGCCGCTGTGGCTGCTCGGCTCGTCGCTCTTCAGCGCTCAACTCGCCGCGGCGCTCGGCCTGCCGTTCGCGTTCGCGTCGCATTTCGCGCCGGATTACATGCTGACCGCGTTGCAGGTGTATCGCGCGCAATTCCGTCCGTCGGCCGCGCTGGAGAAACCGTATGCGATGGTCGGTGTCAATCTGTTCGCCGCGGATACCAACGAAGAAGCGCAACGTCTTTTCACCTCGCTGCAGCAGCAGTTCATCAATCTGCGGCGCGGCACGCCGGGTCAGTTGCAGCCGCCGGTCGAGCGGCTCGAGGCCTCGGAGATGGAATTGAATAACGTGGCGCACTCGCTCGCCTGCACGGCACTGGGCGATCGCGATACGGTGCGCGAAGCGTTGAAGTCGATCATCGATCAAACCGGTGCGGACGAGTTGATGCTCACCGCGCAGATCTACGATCACAAGGCGCGGCTGCGTTCCTTCGACATCGGCGCGCAAGTGCGTGAGGAGTTGGCGGCCGGGACGTAAAGGCGTCGCACGGATGCAGCGTGAGCATCGGGTGTCAGATGTGAAACGCTCGTGTGAATGCCCGCATAACGGCAATGGCAACGGCGAGGGGCTGCTGCTGGCCGAACAGCGACCGATGGGTCGATCGTCATCTGGCGGCGCCCAGCTTCAGATTCCGTTCCGCCCGACCGTCTGAAGCACATCATTTGCATCGATGCCAGGAGACGCCATCGAGGTAAAGGCGAAACGGCGCAGCGCATTCAGTCTGCGCCGCGCTGGCTTCATCCATGTTCGATACCAAGCAGCCGTGCGTCCAGCCTCCGCGCTAGCGCTGCGCCGCCTTCGCGCATCACGGCGTCGTGGTTCCATTGAAAAGCGGGCCGCAACAACGGTGCCAATGCATTCATCCACGCGCGGTTCGTGCGCACACACCAGTCATAGCGGACCTTCGTATGGTTGCGTCCGTCGGTCGAAAAGCTCCACCTGCCGGCGCCGTCGACGTCGCCACTGGCTTTTCCCTCCAGCGCGACTAATGGGTCGACGCGCGTCACCCGCATATCGAACACGAGGCGATACGGCAAGCGGCCTTTCCATGTATAGCGTTGTACAAGGCCCACGCCCTGCTCGGAGCCTGCCTGAAGCTGTTCCACGCGCTCGACGCTACGCCACCACTCAGGCCAGCGCGCAGAATCCTGGATTGCCGCCCAAACTTCCTCCACTGGCGCGTCGATGCGCCAGATGGTGGAAAAGCGGTATTCGACCGTCCGCAAACTGCCTCCGTTCTTAGTATTCTTCTCGTCCACCGCGCTCTGACTTCCGGCGCCGCCCAGCCTGCCGCCCCGGAGCCGCACTATCATCGAGAGCGAGAGGGCGCCCGACGCGATACGGATCGACGTAAAACTCGCTGCATCGATGCCGGTGCCCTTGAGGGCCAGCCGGCATAGCAACGAATTCGCTGCAAACGCGACCATTGCAAGCAGCGTCAGCACAGTGACACGCACGGGCGACACAGCCCTCCAAAAACGCTGAATCTTCCGCCAGTATCCGGTCATTGCGCCGCCTGTACGAGCGTCAGTGACCGGTCGTCTCTGCCCGAGCGCGGCCTTTTGCAACCGGCCCATGTCGCCCCGTTGCAGCGCTTCGCCCCTCGAAACCTGAACGATTGCTTCCTGGGCCGCCCTGTCATTCCTGAAGGCGAAGCGCACGTAACATCAATGTAATGTGAGCGTCAGCGTGCATCAACCTTCGCTGTACAGAATAAGGGTACTCACTCCCGTTTCCACGCGGTGGTGAGATCGAAGGCTTCCGTCACGGCGGCGTGAAGCTGACCAAAACCAGCTTCGGGAGGTAATTCACCTTCAAGGCCGTTAGATATGTAGCGCTAATCTTGAGTCGCTGGCCGGCTGAGGGTGGGCGATCGAAGGTGCGCCCCGGATCGCGCGCCCCCTGATGATCGGCCCGCTGGCCGTTCTACGACGCGCCGGACAACTTCGACGTGCAAAGGTTCGTTAACCCAGCGAAGGCGCCATTCGAACGTCCGTATGAAGACGCGGCCCAACGGCCGTCGATGACCGGTCACTGCCCGAGGCGGTCGATAGAAGTCGACCCCGAAGCAGACATCGCTCGCGGCTAAATGCAGGCACAGTAGGAGGGTTCTCGAAAAAGCAAAAAACGCGCAGATTGACCTGCGCGCTTCGATCCATTGCAACTACAGAATGCTCACGGCCTAAAGCAAGAACGACAACAGTGGCCTGCAGCATTCGACACCGGTGATTTACGAACCGAAGTAAATCGGCTTCATCCCATGGTTTGCATCCGGACGAATTGAGCCTTGGATTTTGTGCCCCAAGCGAGAAACATCGTTACGGAGCGAATGCAGATGTTGATGGGTTCCCGACAGAGAATTGACCGGCGGAGCCGCTTCATTCGATTGAGCGAAAGACGATACAGCCGGAATAGCGAGAGCGGCGGCCACAACCAGTGATTGAACAAGTTTCATGATCCTTACCTCCAAGACTTGATTTTCCGCAAACACCCGTTTGCGTTTCAGTGCTTTCAGTCTAGGCCGGAGGCGGCTTGTGATTAAGCTCTTGTAGAACAATTGACAGTTGCCGGAATAGGTACAAACCCTTGGTGATTCAAGGGCTGCCTGCCGGCGAAGTCCGGTTGCGCGGCGCCGCTGCTCTGTCCAAACATCGTCCTAAGCGCTCCTCGTATAGTCAAACTCATCGAAGCGGAGAATTGTTTGCAGGTATCCAGATCGTCGAGGTCGCTTCGGAAAATTGCTCCGGGCCACCTTTCGGTGGCCAGATACCATCGGCGTACGACTTGGCGCGAATCGCAATGCGCTCGTCCAGACTCTCCCAAGGCCAGATATGAGTGATGCGTGGCGCGCCATCGAGCGCGTACATGTTGACCGTTAAGCGCGAGCGCTTCGAACGTTCGGGCATTGCGGATTCCCATGCTTTCATCGTCGGCACGAGTCCACCCGGCCGCAACCAGTAAGTCCGAAACTCATAGTATTTGCCGAAGGCCCCCGGCTCTACCGGGGGAAGAAAAGGAAAGGCGGCGTAGCTTTCCATCTCGATTGCGCACTCGCTCGTGGCTGCCCCGAAAGGGTCGTCGTGATGCAGCGCGCGCCTTCTCTCACGTGCGAGTTCCTCCGCGTCTTCGAATCTTCGCAGCATGCGCACGCTTCCGAGCGTTCCGTTTTCCGAGGTCCAGGTGCCAAGCCAACGGCCGAGCGCTACACGCTGATGGAGGTATGTCTGCGCGTTCGCAATGACCTGAGGCACTTTGAGGATGTGAGACGAAAGGGTAGTCAGTTCATACAGCACGTCATTCTCCAGAGTGATCCGAATCTTCGCGGGGTACCTGTCTGCGAACTAGATTAGACTCATCCGCTGCCGCAGCGGTATTCCCTGTTCGTTCACAGCCTCTGGGAAAAAATTCACCATGTTCGACTGGCAAGATCTGCGCTACTTTCATGAGCTCGCGCGCGCCGGGTCGCTCTCCAAGGCAGCGACTGAGCTGTCGGTTGAACACGCAACGGTCGGGCGTCGCATTGCGTCACTGGAAGCGACACTTGGATTGAAGCTCGTTCATCGGCTACCCCGAAGCATTCGGTTGACCGAAGATGGACTGGTCGTCGCCGAGCTTGCCGCCACGATCTCCGAAAGCGCACAGGCCATCGAGTCGTTTGCGCTACGGGCGAAGTCGGCATTGTCTGGCGTGGTGCGGATAAGCGTTCCGCCCACAGTCGGCAACTTTTGCGTCGCGCAGTACATGCAGACATTTCACGAGGCGCATCCGTCTTTAAAGATTGTCATGGCGAACACGCCAGACATCGCAGCACTCGACCGGGGCATCGCGGATATAGCGATTCGCATGGTGAAGCCAGAAGAGCCGAGCCTCTTGACGCGCCGGATCGGCATGATTCGCTTTGGCTTGTATGCGAGCCGTGCCTATGCGAGCCGGCCCGCCGCGCAGTGGTCATTCATAGCTTACGATGCGTCGCTGAATCACGTGAAGCATCAAACATGGCTGCGACGATTTGTGGATGGCAGGCCAATCGTTTTCGAAACAAGCGATGTGATCGCCCAGCAGATGGCCGCACGCAACGGTGTTGGCGTCGCCGTTTTGCCAACGTTGCTCGGCGAACGCGACGCTGAACTCGTCAGGCTCGACGTCGAAGGCGGGCCTCCGGAAACAGCACTGTGGCTGGTAACCTACCCCGACCTGCGACGCGCGCGAGCTATCAAGGCTGTCATGGCGTTCCTCGTGGATTGCATCGACCGCGAACCACTGCTGAAGTGGGCGTGAATGAGGTTGAGGTTCTGGAGTCGGAAAACAGAACACGGCCACCTATGCGCATTGACGGGAGAGCGCCATACGGAACTGTCGCGTCGCCAATCACAACGAGCGAATGACGCACAGCCGCGAAGCGTGCAACAGTACTAGCGAATTGATTGCAGCGAGTCTGCCGCGTTCGGCTCTCGCGGATACGCCGCCAGGCACAAGTCGAGCACCTCAGCGCGCAGCCACCGATGGGCCGGATCCCGGTCGAGGCGCGGATGCCAGATCGCCGAGACGTCGAAAGCGGGTGTCAGCACAGGCAGCTCGAAGCCCTGAAGCCCGTTTGCGGCGGCATGATCAGGCGTGAACGGGTTGCCGAGGCAGGAATGCGGAATGACGGCGAGCAGGTCCGAGTGGCGGGCTAGTTGCATGGCACTCGTATAGGACGGCACCACCATCACCACCTTCCGGCGCAGGCCCGGTGCCTCCAAGGCCGCGTCCACCGGGCTGACTCCATCTTTGATACGCGAGGTCGCCACATGGCCGCACGTAGTCCAGTGCTCCGCACTGATGCCGGTGCCGCTCATGAGGGGATGGCCGAGTCGGCACACGCCCACGTATCGGTCGCGGAACAGAAGGCGTGTACGGATCTCGGGCGCCGTGGTCCTGACAGTGCCGATCTCGAGATCAACCGTGCCTTCGCGTAGTGGCTGCGCGTCCCAGTCAGGCTTGGGCGTGAAGCAAAGCCGCACGCCAGGCGCTGTGCGGTGGATCCTCTTCATCAAGGGTGCGCCGAGCAGATCGATGAAGCCTTCCCCCGCTCGCAGCGTGAAGCTTTGCTCCAGGGTGGCGACTTCGAATGTATGGTCGGCGGGGCTCAGTAAAGCCTGCGCTTCGCGGGTCAGGCCGGGAAGACGCTGGCTCAACTGCTCCGCGTAAGGTGTGAGCACCAGCGTGCGGCCGGCCTGCAGCAGCAGGCGGTCGCCCGTGGCCGCACGCAGACGCGTGAGCGTGCGACTCATGGCGGAGACGCTCAGGTTCAGTCGCCGCGCCGCGCCCGTAATGCTGCGCTCGGTCAGCAGCGCATTCAGCGCGGTCAGGAGGTTGAGGTCGACGCGTGACATCCCTCCAGCATAGCCCAAGCTGGTCAGGTATGGCGTTTGACGCAATCGTGGATTGTAGGCGGAGCGTCTGGTGCAAAGGTGGAGCGATCCCCCAGAATTCACTGCATCACCCGACGAAGAAGGAAAGCTCATGCCCCAAGCACGCGACCCGGCTCACAGTCCCACGATTCTGCTCATCGGCGCCTCGCGCGGCCTTGGCCATGCGATGGCGGCCGAGTTTCTGAAGAAGGAATGGAACGTCATGGGCACCGTCCGCGCCGGCAGCGGCCGGACCCTGCTGCACGCCCTGGCCGATGCGCATCCGGACAGGGTCGAGATCGAGACGCTGGACATCACCCGGCCGGATGAGATCGACGCCCTGCACTCGCGCTTGTCCGACCGGACGTTCGACATTCTGTTCGTCAACGCCGGCACGACCAATCCGGATCCAACCGAAACTATCGGCGAGGTATCGACCGGGGATTTCGTCAACCTCATGGTTGCCAATGCACTCAGCCCGATGCGGGTGGTGGAGCGCCTTGCCGATCTTGTCCCGCCCACCGGACTGATCGGGGTCATGTCGTCCGGGCAAGGCAGCATCGCGGACAACGAGTCCGGTCAGCGAGAGGTCTATCGCGGCAGCAAGGCGGCGGTGAATCAGTTCATGCGCTGCTTTGCTGCGCGCCAGGCTCGAACGCCCCGCGCCATGCTGCTAATGGCACCGGGCTGGGTGCGCACCGACCTGGGTGGACCGGAGGGAAGACTGTCGATCGAAGAAAGCGTGCCCGGGGTCGTCAATGTACTGCTGGCCAAGCAGGGCCGTCCCGGCCTGGAATATCTCGATTATCGCGGCCGGACCGTCCGGTGGTGACGGAGATACGCCGGTATACTCAGCCAAACCCTGATCGAGCGGACCGCCGCGACTTAGGAGCACCGTGACGGCACGGAAAGCCGTTTGGATGCCTACCGATTCGTCGGCACCGCCGCCAGACCCGCCAGCAAGGCCCTGTGAAACGCCTTCGGATCCTGCATCTGCGGCGCGTGCCCCAACTCCGCGAATTCGACCAGCGTCGCGTGCTGAATCGCCTTCGCCGCCGCTTTACCCAGTTCCGGATAATGGCCGATCTTCGCCCGCACCTCGGGTGGCGCCGCGTCCTTGCCGATCGCGGTGGTGTCCTTCTGGCCGATCAGCAACAGCGTCGGCATGCTCAATTGTCCCAACTCGTACACCACCGGCTGCGTGCAAATCATGTCGTACAGCAGCGCGGAATTCCACGCCACGATCTGTTTGCCAGGACCGCGGTACATGCCCGCCAGCATCTGCACCCACGGCTCGTAATTCGCGCGCCACTGCCCGGCGTAATAGGTGGTCTGCTCGTAGCGGCGAATGCCGTCGGCGGTGGTCTTCAGCTCGCGCTCATACCATTGGTCCACGGAGAGCGAGGGCACGCCCTTCGCCTTCCAGTCCTCCAGACCGATCGGATTGACCAGTACCAGTTGCTGCGTCTCGTGCGGATACATCAGCGCGTAGCGGATCGCCAGCATGCCGCCCGTGGAGTGCCCGATGACGGTCGCGTCGGTCACGCCGAGGGATTGCAGCAGCGCGTGCGTGTTCCGCGCGAGCTGTTGAAAGCTGTATTGATAGTGCTCGGGCTTGCTCGATTTGCAAAAGCCGATCTGGTCCGGCGCGATCACCCGATAACCCGCGTCGCTCAGTTGATGAATGGTCGCCTCCCACGTCGCTGCGCAGAAATTCTTGCCGTGCAGCAACACCGCTGTGCGGCCATTCGCATGCGCCGGTTTGATGTCCATGTAGGCCATGTGCAGCGCCAAACCTTGCGAGGTGAAGTCGTACTGGCCGACGGGCGCCGGGTAGTCGAAGCCCTGCAACTCGGGGCCGTAAGCCGGCCCGGCATCGCCGCCGGTGCTGCCGGCATTAGTGGCGTTAGTGGCGTTAGTGGCGACCACAGCGGCCGCACTGGCCTGACTGTCCGTGGTCTGCGCGGTGGCGGCGTTCGCCGGCGTGGCGTCAGAAGCAGCGAAAACGGCGGACCCGCAGGCGCAAGCTAGCGTGCAAACGCCCACTGTGGCGAGCAAGGAAAGGCGGCGAAAACTCATCGAGGTTTTTTACAAAGGAAAAGCAACGGAAGCCTGCGAGACAGGCGCACGGCCAGGCCGGCGCCCCAACCAGCGGCCGGGAGCGGACGATTCTACGACGCCCCGCCCGACCCTGCCGCCGCCAGCGCGAGCTCATGGCGCCTCGGGCGGGCGTGGCACGCATATTGCGGCGGCTCACCTTGCGCTCTATGTGTCGTGGCGCACGGATCGCCGGGATGCAAGGGGCGATCGTGCGCAAGGTGGGCGCGTGAGCGGCGTCGGCACAATTCAGACTATTCGCCCACGGCAAATCAGTGCTAGAACTAGCAGACGGGCCCGCGAAGACGGAGCCGCCTGGCAGAACGAATCATCGGGGGAGCAAGCGACCCAAGCATCCGGGGCATACTAACCAGCAACCATCTTGCATGGGACCGGAGCAGGTGCTTTAGCTGTCGACCAGCGTTCGCGCGCAAGCGTGCTACCCGGGTCCCCTGCAAAGCGCCAGGCCCGGTCGACAAAGGAGACAGACATGGATACTCCGGCACGGCTGAACGATCTGCAGCGCACCACCCTCGCCATCGTCCTCGCGGGCGGACGGGGCACGCGGCTCGGCCCGCTTACCAACAAACGCGTCAAGCCGGCCGTGCACTTCGGCGGCAAGTACCGGATCATCGACTTCGCCCTCTCCAACTGCCTGAACTCCGGCATTCGGCGCATCGCGGTCGTCACGCAGTACAAGGCGCACTCGCTGTTGCGCCATCTGCAGCGCGGCTGGAGCTTCCTGCGCGGCGAATTCGGCGAGTTCATCGACCTGTGGCCCGCGCAACAACGGGTGGAAGGCGCGCACTGGTATCGCGGCACCGCGGACGCGGTGTTCCAGAACCTCGACATCATCCGTTCGATCCGGCCGAAATACGTGGTGGTGCTGGCGGGCGACCATATCTACAAGATGGACTACACGCGCATGATCGCCGACCACGCGGAGAGCGGCGCGGATTGCACGGTCGGCTGCATCGAGGTGCCGCGCATGGACGCCGTGGCGTTCGGCGTGATGCACGTCGACGAAAACCGCCGGGTGACCGGCTTCGTGGAAAAGCCCGCCGACCCGCCGGCCATTCCGGGCCGCCCGGACACGGCGCTCGCCAGTATGGGCATCTACGTGTTCAGCGCGGATTACCTGTATTCGCTGCTCGAAGAGAACATTTCCTCCATCGACACCGATCACGACTTCGGCAAGGACATCCTGCCGCGCGTGGTCACGCAAGGCACGGCGATCGCGCATCCGTTCAGCATGTCGTGCGTGTCGTCGGACCCGAACGTGGAACCGTACTGGCGCGACGTCGGCACGATCGACGCCTACTGGGCCGC
This sequence comes from Paraburkholderia sp. RL17-383-BIF-A, assembly GCF_046028015.1. NCBI lineage: Bacteria > Pseudomonadati > Pseudomonadota > Betaproteobacteria > Burkholderiales > Burkholderiaceae > Paraburkholderia > Paraburkholderia sp. RL17-383-BIF-A. Next base: position 95,862 of record NZ_JARESR010000025.1, read on the forward strand.
CAATCTCGACCTCGCCTCCACCATCCCGACACTCGATCTCTACGATCGCACCTGGCCGATCTGGACTTACCAGGAGCAGTTGCCGCCCGCCAAGTTCGTGCGCGACCTGAAGGGGCTGCAAGGCTCGGGCAACAATCTGATCGTGTGCGGCGGCTGTGTGATCTCGGGCTCGCAGATTTCGCGCTCGGTGCTCTCGTCGAATGTGAAAGTGAGTTCATTCTGTAACATCAATGAGGCAGTCTTGTTGCCGCAGGTCACCGTCGGCGCGAGTTGCCGATTGCAGAAAGTGGTGATAGACCGCGGCTGCGCCATACCGGACGGCACGGTGATCGGCGAAGATCCGGTAAGCGACGCCGAGCGCTTTTACCGAACCGACGACGGCGTCGTGCTGGTCACGCCGGAAGCGTTACGGCAGACGGTGAAGTAAGGCCGGTGCTGGTGTCAGACTCAACCCGCATTCACACAGGATAGAGACGGAGCCTATGACGATTCGCGCCCTGCACGTCGCAAGCGAACTGTATCCCCTCCTCAAAACGGGCGGTCTCGCCGACGTCGCGGGCGCGTTGCCGCCCGCGCTGATCGAGCGCGGCGCGGACGTGCGGGTGCTGTTGCCCGGCTTCCCGGCAGTGCTCGCCGGTTTGGCCGATCTCGCGCCGGTCGCGCAACTGGGCCGCCGGTTCGACGCACCGGGCGTCACGCTCGAGCGGGGCACGCTGGCGTCGAACGGCCTGGTCGTCTACGTGATCCGCGCGGACACGCTGTACGACCGTCCCGGCAATCCCTATCTCAATGACGAGCACGTGCCCTACGGCGACAACGCCCAGCGTTTCGCGCTGCTCGGCTGGGTCGCCGCGCAGCTCGCCCAGCAGTTGGACCCCACGTGGTCACCGCAAATCGTCCACGCGCACGACTGGCATGCGGGGCTCGCACCCGCCTATCTGAAAGCGGCGGAGCGCCAGCACGGCCGATCTTTCGCGCGCAGCGTCTTCACGGTGCACAACCTCGCCTATCAAGGCGTGTTTCCCGCTCATCAGTTCGGTCAATTAGGGCTGCCGGCCGATTACTTCAGCATGCACGGCGTGGAGTTTTACGGGCAACTGTCGTTTCTCAAGGCAGGCCTCTACTACAGCGACCGCATCACCACGGTCAGCCCGACCTACGCGCGCGAAATCCAGACGCTCGCCCAGGGCGGCGGACTGGACGCGCTGCTGCGCCATCGCTCGCACGATCTGAGCGGCATTCTGAACGGCGTCGACTACTCAGTCTGGAATCCCGCCAGCGACGCGCTGCTCGAAAACCATTACAGCGCCACGCGCCTCGCCGGCAAACTGACCTGCAAGGAGGCGCTGCAAAAGCGCTTCGGCCTTGCGCAGAAAAGCGACGCATTGCTGTTCGGCGTGGTGAGCCGCCTGACCGAACAGAAAGGCCTCGATCTGCTGCTCGAGGCAGTGCCTGAAATTATCCGGCACGGCGGGCAACTGGTCGTCTTCGGCACCGGCGACCCGGCGTTGGAAAACGGCTTGAAGCGGGCCGCGCAGGCGCATCCGGAATCGGTGGCGGTGGAACTGGGATTCGACGAGACGCTCGCGCACACCATCGTCGCGGGCAGCGACGTGATCGCGGTGCCGTCGCGCTTCGAGCCTTGCGGACTGACCCAGCTGTATGCGCTGGCTTATGGCTCGCTGCCGCTCGTGCATTGCGTGGGCGGCCTGGCGGACACGGTGGTGGACGCATCCCTCGAAAATCTCGCCGACGACCTCGCCACCGGCTTCGTGTTCGAACGCTTCGAGCTGAAGGGGATCGGCGCCGCGATCCGCCGCGCGTTCGCCCTGTATGGACGCCGCACCGAATGGAAAGCGACGCAGCGGCGCGCAATGCGCCAGGACTTCGGCTGGGGCGCCTCGGCGGAGCGCTATCTGGCGCTGTATCGTGAGCTCGTGTGAGGGCTTGAGGTTGGCTTGAGGTTGGCTTGAGGTTGGCTTGAGGTTTGCTTGAGGTTGGCTTGAGGTTCGCTTGAGTTTGGCTCACGGCCGCCCTCGCCGCCCGCGCGTTTGATGGTTCGACGCAACAACACGGGGACGGATCAACTCGCGCGCGGCAAACTCATGTATTGTTGCCTGACGATGCACAGTATGCCGATTTCCCGCATCATCTGAAGCAGTCCTGCCGCATGAGGCGTCCCGCACCCGACGGATCGCCACCGCGGCGCAACCTTCCCGTTTTCTTTGATCGCGCCTATCCGTTCGCGCGGGCCATACCATGACGAAAAACGTTCTGAGCATCCAGTCACATGTCGTCTTCGGACACGCCGGCAACAGCGCGGCCGTGTTTCCGATGCGTCGGCTCGGCGTCAATGTCTGGCCGCTCAACACAGTACAGTTTTCCAACCACACGCAATACGGACATTGGACCGGTGGCGCGATCGACGCCTCGGAAATGGAGGATCTGGTCGACGGCATCGGCGCGATCGGCATGCTGCCGCGTTGCGACGCCGTGCTGTCCGGCTATCTGGGCACGCCCGAGCAGGCCCAGTCGGTGCTGGAAATCGTCAAGTCCGTGAAGGCCGCCAATCCTCGCGCGTGGTACTTCTGCGATCCGGTGATGGGTGCCGCGAGCGGCTGCAAGGTCGAGCCGGGCATCCAGGAGTTTCTCGTGCGCACGATGCCCGAGTTCGCCGACGCGATGGCGCCGAACCACACCGAACTGCAACGTCTGGTGGGCCGCGAGATCGAGACGCTGGAAGAAGCCGTCACCGCATGCCGCGAGATCATCGCTCGCGGGCCGAAGCTGATCCTGGTTAAACACCTGCTCGATCGCAACAGCCTCGCCGACCGCTTCAACATGCTGGTCGTCACTGAACGCGAAGCGTGGATGGGACAGCGCCCGCTCTATCCGTTCGCACGGCAGCCGGTGGGCGTGGGCGATCTGACGAGCGCGGTGTTCGTCGCGCGTACGCTGCTCGGCGATTCGATCCGCGCCGCCTTCGAGCACACGCTCGCCGCCGTGAATGCGGTGGTGAAGGCGACCTGGCAGGCCGGGCGTTACGAACTCGAACTGGTGGCCGCGCAGAATGAAATCGCGCAGCCGCGCGAGTGGTTCGATGCGTGGGTGGCGGAGACGGCGTAAGTAGCGTGAGTCACCCGTTTGACGTGTCGTGCGCGGAACGCGACGCGGCTCGTTGGGCTCGGCCTCGGCCACCCGTCCTATAATGCGTGCCGCGTGGACGAGGCACCTGCCCGCCCGCGTCGCATTTTCAGGCATCCGGCATTCAGCAGACGAGGCATCGATGGACGGTTATATCCGCAGTGAGCGGGAAGAATATTTTGAGCAGTTGTGCATCAGCGTCGACGCTGACGAAGCACACGAACAGGAAGCGATCGAATTCTTCGAGAATCAGTTCGACCAGGCCGACTTCGATCCCGCGCAATGGCTCGACATTGCGCTCTACTATTCGCCGGCCGTGGCGCGCGGCATCGTCGATATGGTCACGGCGGACGACAAGGCGCGCAGCAACATCGCCGAAGTCATCGCCGACAATCTCGACATCTCCTACGGCGAAGACGAATGCCAGCAATTCGCCGAGACCATCGAATTCGCGCTGAACAACGGCGTGCCGGTGGACCTCGACCTCGTGCTCGACGGTTGCCAGCGCGCAATCGACGATCTCGACACATGGGCCGACGACGACACCAAGGCGCCGCTTCTGCGTCTGCGTGAAGAGTTGTTGCGCCAGCAGGGCGAGCATTGAGCGTCCCGCTTTAGTTCGCAAGACACTCTCTGCGGCGCATGCCTGCGGGTTCATTCCCGCCGCTGCGCCGCGGACACCCGGCCGGCGCATTCGCGCCGGTCTCTTAAGCATGTGCCGCAATCCGCACCCTCGCGACGGAATCCACACGCTATCAGCGAATGCGCTGTGCCCGCTGTGCCGAAATGCTCATTCAAAACGCCTTGAACTGCCAAGACGACAGTAAATTGGCTTTCTATATTCGGGCCAGATTGACGCACGGATGAACGCGACTGTGCGCCGGCAAAAGGAATGGGTTCGGGAAGCCCCCTAAGGGACTTCCTTCAGGCGCCTCGAAGGGGGCGTCCTCTGGGCGTATTCCACTATTGTTTATGGCGCCGGATCATCCGTAGTCTCTCGATGCGCGCCGTGAGACGTCCACGCTCGCGCGTCGATCCAGCGTTACTGCCTTGCCGCTTTCACAACCTGAAACTGTCGATGGAAGGAGAGACCATGAGTCTTCGCAACACGCTGAAACCGCTCGCCCTGTTAGTTGGCGCTATCTTCGCCGTCGCGCCGCCGGCCACGTTCGCCGATGATCTGCCGGTGAAGATCGGTTTTGCCGCGCCGCTGACGGGCGCCAACGCCGGCTACGGCAAGGACCTGGAGAACGGCGTCCGGCTCGCGATCGAGGAAGCCAACGCGCAGAAGATCAAGATCGGCGACAAGGTCGCGCAATTCCAGATCGTCTCCCAAGACGACCAGGCCGACCCGCGCATCGGCGTGCAGGCCGCCCAGAAGCTGGTCGACTCGGGCGTTTCCGTCGTGGTGGGCCACTTCAACTCCGGCACGACAATTCCGGCCTCGCAGATCTACGAGCAGTCCGGCATTCCGGTGATCGACCCGGCCGCCACGAATCCGGTGATCACGGGACGCGGCTTCGCGAACACCTTCATGGTGATTTCCACCGACGCGCAAAACGCCGGCAACGCAGGCGTGTATGCCGTGGAAGTGACCAAGGCCAAACGCATCGCGATCATCGACGACCGGACCGCGTTCGGCCAGGGCGAGGCCGACGAGTTCGAGAAAGCAGTGAAAGCGCACGGCGGCAGCATTGTCGCGCGTGAGTACACCGACAATAAAGCGGTCGACTTCAGCACGCAGATCACCAAGCTCAAATCGACCAACGCCGATCTGATTTTCTTCGGCGGACTGGACACGCAGGCCGCCGGCTTTGCGAAGCGCATGAAGCAGTTGAACATGACCGCGCAATTGGTGGGCGGCGGCGGCGTGATGGATCAGGACTTCATCAAGCTCGCCGGCGATTCGGCTGAAGGCGTGATGGCCTGGGAATACGGACGCCCCCTCGCGCAACTGCCAGGCGGCAAGGATTTCTCGGCGAAGTTCAAGAAGCGTTTCGGCGTGGATATCCTGTCCTACGCACCGTTCGGCTATGACGGCGCATGGGCCGCGATCAAGGCCATGCAGCAGGCCAAATCCAGCTCGCCGAACGACTACCGGCCCGTGCTGAAGGCGATCGATTTCGAAGGCGTGACCGGCAAGATTTCCTTCGATGGCACTGGCGCGCTGAAGAGCGGCGCGTCGACGCTGTACCAGGTCAAGAGTGGGGCCTGGGTGCCGATCGTAACGAAGAGCGGAAGCTAAGACAGGTTCCGGCACGGGTTTCGGGGCGGTGTCCCGCTTTTTGCCCCCCGTGCCGGCGCCATTGCTACCGGTTCTTCGAATCGGCGACCTTGACCACCAGGCCGGCATCGAGATCCCGCTCGATTTTCACCAGGTCGTCGTGCATTTCGGCGAATTCATTGGCAGAACACATCTGATGTCCAAAGGCGGCGCGCAGGTGCCGCCTGACCTGCAAGAGGCGCGACACGGGATCGAAAACGTAGCTGGATGAAAACGTCAGAAACCGGTCTTGCACCGCTGTGTCCGCCGGCAAATCCGTCACTCGCACGAAGCGCGGCAGCGTCATTTCCAGCGTCTCGTCGAACTCTCCGCCAATGCACGCCCACGGCTGAGTCCTCGCAGGCTCCGCAAGCCACGCCTGCACCTGCGAACCCATGCCGCCCGCGAAACTCGTCAAAGCGGGTATTGCCGTCGTGCCCTCGGTCCAGACGAAGTGCTCCACTTTCCCTTGCATCGATGTCGCAAACGGTCCCGTCGTCGTAGTGAGATCCGCTGTGCGCAATTGCGCGGTGCCGTGCAAACCCGTCTGCAATAAACGGTTCGCGGCGATCTGCTGCGTGCGTTGCCGCGTCGCGCGACGAAACGTGTTGCGTTCGATCTCTGCCGTGAAACCCGTGTCTTCCACGCGGTAAGCGTAGTGCGCCGCCCCGCTTTCATCGACGTCGATCTGCACGCGCGCATTGCGTTCGCGCAATTGAGTGGCCGGCGTTCGAGACAGGACGCCCTCGCCCACCAGCAACACCGGCCTGTCCATCACGCTCGGCGGCAGATAACCGAACGCCGTGCCGCCGGCTGTCGTATCCGCGAACAACGACAACTCAGGAATCCAGATAATCGCGTGATTGATGGCGCTTGCGCCGTAGCCGGGCACGTCCGGCAAACTGTAGTACGGCCCGAGATTGAGGAGCACCGCTTCGCTGCGGATGCCGAGCGCGGCCAGCAACGCGCCATAGAGCGCGACGTGATCCTTGCAATCGCCATAGCGATTGCGCAGGATATCGATCGCCTTGTGCGGGATCGCCGCCGTCTCGCCGAGAAACAAGGCCACGTAGCGGATATTCAGGCGCATCCAGTCGTACAGCAACTGCGCCTTCACGCGTGGGTCGGAAGTGCCGGCGCTCAACGCTTGCGCGAGGCGGACAATCGCCGGGTCGGTCATCGTCGCGTCGACCGCGGGCCCGCGATATCGCGCGGCAAAACTCGCGAAGTCCGGCACCGTCGATACCATCAACCGGTCGCCCCAGTTCGCATAGCCGACCGCGCCCGCTTCGAGCGGCGCATACGGCCCGTGTTGATAGTCGAACTCGTAGCGGGTACGGCCATTTTTCGTGACTGGCGGCACGGCAACGTAGCCGCGCGCGTCGGCATAAAGCGGCACGTCGGCGGGCAGGTCGAAAATCAGGCGTTGCAGTTCGACAGGGTCGCGAGTCGGCTCCACCAGGTACGCGAAGGTGCCTGCCTGCAACGGCTTCGTGCGGGTCTTGCGAAACGCCAGATGCACGCGCGAGCCAGATTCCACGCCCGGGAAGATCACCGTGCGCAACACGCCGTCCTCGAAACTCGGCGCGCCGGCGGAGCGTGGCTCCTGCACGTCGCGAATCGCCTCGGGACCGACCGGATGCGCGACGCCGCCCGCGTCGATGGTCTCGGCGGCCAGCAACTGCACCTGCTCGATGTCCTTGTTGAACCACACGTAGCGTTGCGCGATATCGTCCACGCCGCTCGTCGTGTTGGCGCGCAAGACCGTGTCGTCGTGCTCCTCGACGGAGCCGTCTTTCTGGATCGTGAAGAGATGAACGTCGCGCTCGATCGTGGAGGGTGCGCGATCGTCGCCGGATGCGGTGGACGCGCTATCGTCGGCGAACGCGATGGACAGCGGACACACACCCAGCGCCAACCCGAAGGCCAGCCTGAGAAAGAACGCCATGCTGGCGACGTTGCTACGCCACCTCCTCGCGCGGGGCATCACTCCGTTTCGCCGAGTTGCCCAAGTAAAGCCTGCAACCGCTCCACGTGCCTGAGCAGAAGATGGCGATGTTTTTCGATCTGCTCCAGCCGTCCCGCGAGGTCAGCCTGAATCGGATCGTCGAGATCGGCGGCGGCGATCACGTCTTCCACCTTGGCGCGCATGGACGCCAGTTCCACCGGCGCATGGCTCAGATGCCGCTCGAAACGCCGCACTTCCTGAATCGCCACATCACGCACTTTGCGAAAGTGTGCCTGACGCCGATGCGTTTCGGCGTCGAGAATTTCTTCTTCGACACGTTTGGCCGGTCCCGGCTGGCCGAAAATCGGCTCGGGCGGCCGCAGCACCGTCTTCTTTCGCACGGGATGCGCCGTGCCGCGAAACCGCGCGAGCGGCTGTTCGTTATCGATCGCCTCGCGCGCATTGGGCGGTATGTCATGCTCGGTGTGCGGTGCGTTCATCCAGCCAGCCGGCAATCCGGTTACCGCTTCGATCCCGCGCACGAATTCCTCGCTGAATTCGCGCTGACCGGACAACATCAGCTTCAGATAGCTCGCGGAGAAGGTCATCATGCGCGCGAGGCGCGACGCCGCACCGACCTCGCGGGTCAACAGCACCAGGTTCGCTCGCCAGACCGGGAGCAGCAATTCGTCGGAATCTTCCATCGCTGGGTCTTCCATTTTTTTGCCCGATGTGAAGATCACGCGCTTAGGCGCGTCATCGTTTTGAAAGGGTAGCCGCTTCAAGCCATGACGCGCAATCCCGGCATCACATCGCATGCGCGTCGATCTGTCGTTTTTACACGCCACTGCGCGATTTCACGCCGTCGCACGCCAGTCACCGCCAGCGGCCGCTCGCGGCGCTCGTCGTTGTGAATTGACCAGCGCATTTGTCCAGCGTTCCTCCGCTCTGAACGCGCAATGTGGCATGCTTGCGAACCGTTGCGGCACGCGCCGTGCTTCAACGCTAATACCCCAACACCGAATTAAGGATTCTGTAATGAAGAAGTTTGTTCTCACCATCGCCGCTGCCGTCGCCGCTCTGAGCGCCATCGCGCCCGCACAAGCGTATGAGCATCATCACCGCGAATGCCACAAGGTGCACGTCCATCATCATTGGGAAAAGCGCTGCCATTAATGGTGCTGCCATGCCCTAACCGGCGCGGCACGTGGTGAAGCCCCGCTACTCGCGGGGCTTTTTTTCGCCGGCAGGTAGAAGACAGCGCAACGTGTTGGACGCGCTCTATACGTTCTGCGCGAAAACGGCAGCATGCAATCACGGACACATGCTGTTACACCTTTGCGGTGTCAGCCGACGCGGACACGGCTTTGCGCACCTTGCGCAGCACCGTGAACCGAGTGGAAGGAAAGATAAAACGACCGCGCGATAACGCGTGCGTCACGCCGCCTCGACGAGCTCCAACGCTTTCGCGACGAGCGCTTCCAGCAAAGGCTCGACTTTCGCAGCCAGCGTTTCGTCATACGCATAGGGCATGTGCTCTTCCATATACGTGATCTGCGACAGTTCGAGCTGCAATGCATGCACGCCTTGCGACGGCTGCCCATACTCGCGCGTGATATACCCACCCTTGAAGCGACCATTGGCAACAGCCGAATAGCCGCCGTCATGTCGCTCGACGAGCGCAGCCATTTCTTCGGCCAATCCCGCCACCGCGCTCGCGCCATTGGACGTGCCGAAGTTGAAATCGGGCAGACGTCCTGCGAAGAAACGTGGCACATGCGAGCGGATCGAATGCGCTTCCCACAGCAGCACCTTGCCGTGTTTCGCTTTCAGCGCTGCAAGTTCTCCTTGCAACGCCTCGTGATACGGCTTCCAGTACGCTTCGCGACGGCGCGCGACTTCAGCTTCAGTCGGCAGTTGGCCGTCGGGATACAACGGTTCCTTGTCGAAGGTATCGACCGGCAGCAGACCGGTCGTGTCCTGCCCCGGATAGAGGTTCGCGCCATCGGGCGGACGGTTCAGGTCGATCACGTAACGCGCGTAGGTCGGCGAAAGAATCGACGCGCCCATGCGTTTTGCGAACGCGTAGAGACGGTCCAGATGCCAGTCGCAATCGTCGGTGCGCCGCGCGACGGGCGTCATCGTCGCGGCGATGTCGGCGGGGATCTGCGTACCCAGATGCGGAATCGAAATGAGGAGCGGCAGGCTTCCCTGATGCAGCGAGAAAACCGGCGTTGGGTTCGAATCAGTCATATCAGTCCGGAATCGATAAGATCGAAGAATCAGTTCAGCGGATCATGCAAGGCGCGCCGGCAGCCGCGTTATTTGAGCAGGTCCGCAAGCGCCACACGATAGCGTGCGTACGCGCCCTCTTCATCGCGATGCCGACGATTGTCCACGACCTTGTCGCCGCCTGCATACACGTCGCGAATCGGTGTTTCGCCATGCTCGCAGAATACAACGCCCGAGAGCCAGGCGTGCGGCGCATGCTCGGCAATGCTCGAATGATCCGCGTCGAGCACGAGCCAATCGGCACGGCAACCCGCCTGCAAGGCGCCAACCGCGCGGCCCGTCGCGCGCGCGCCGCCTTCGAGCGCGGCGTCGTACAGACGGTCGGCGACATGCGTGGTCTGCGCCGACGCCAGCACATTGCGTTGCCGGCGCGTGAGACGCTGGCCGTATTCGAGCAAACGCAGTTCCGCGCGCCAGTCGACGCCGATATGGCTATCCGAGCCCACGCCCATGCGTCCTTGCGCGTCGAGATATTCCTGCGCGGGAAAAATGCCGTCACCGAGGTTGGCTTCGGTCGTCAGGCACAGCCCGGCAACCGCGCCACTCTTCGCGAGTGCCAGCGTTTCGTTCGTGTCGACGTGAGTGGCATGCACGAGGCACCAGCGGCTGTCTACGTCGAAACGATCGAGCAGCCATTGCACCGGACGCGCGCCTTCGGTTTCGAGGCACGCGTCGACTTCAGCGGTCTGCTCGGCAATATGGATATGAACGGGCGCTGTGTCGTCGATGCCGCCGAGCAGCGCGCGCAATGAATCCGCGGATACGGCGCGCAGCGAATGCGGCGCCACGCCGTAGCGCAACGCGGTGCTTTCGGGGCGCGCCGCGCGCAACGCGCCGAGCAGATCGAGCAGACTCTCCGGCGTGTTGATGAAACGCCGCTGATCCTCACGCGGCGCGCGCGAGCCGAAGCCGCCGTACTGATACAGCACCGGCAGCATCGTCATGCCGATACCGCTCGCCGATGCCGCATCCACGACACGTTGCGCGAGTTCCGCCTGATTCGCATAGCGGCCGCCCTCAGGCGTGTGGTGCACGTAGTGAAACTCGCATACCGACGTATAACCCGCCTTCAGCATTTCGATGTACAGCCACTGCGCGACGCTCGCCAGGCCTTCCGGCGTGATGCGCGCGGCAAAGCGATACATCAGGTCGCGCCAGCTCCAGAAGTTGTCCGTAGCGCCCGCGCCGGACGCCGCGCGATATTCGGTGAGACCGGCCATTGCGCGCTGAAACGCATGCGAATGAAGGTTCGGCATGCCAGGCAATACCGGACCGGCGGCCTTCTGCACACCGGCGGGCGGTGTGGACGTATCCGGCGTGACGGACGTCAACATGCCGTTCGTGTCCCACTCCAGCAGCACGTTGCGACGCCAACCGTCGGGCAGATAAGCATGCTCGGCGAACAGCGATCGTTTCGATTGTGTTTGTGTCTGCGGTTCTGTCTGCGTTTGTGTCATCTCTCAGGTCCTAGCTCAATTCGCGCCGCTTATAAACGGTTTCACCCGCGCGTACGACTTGCGCGCACAACGGACGTCCAATCCAGTAAGCCAGCTCGGCCAGCGAATCGACCGACCACACCGCGAAGTCGGCCGCTCGTCCGGCCTGCAGCGAGCCGTGCCGATCCGCCTTGCCGAGCGCGCGCGCCGCGTGCGAAGTCACGCCTTGCAGCACTTCGGGCACGGTCATGCGGAACAGCGTGGTGGCCATGTTCATCATCAGCAGCAGCGAGGTGGCGGGCGACGTGCCGGGGTTGCTGTCGGTCGAAATCGCAATCGGCACCTCATAGCGCCGCAGCAATTCCAGCGGCGGCAACTGCGTCTCGCGGATGAAGTAATACGCGCCCGGCAGCAACACGGCCACCGTGCCGGCTTCTTTCATCGCAGCCACGCCGGCTTCGTCGAGAAATTCGAGGTGGTCGGCGGACAGCGCATGGTGGCGCGCCGCGAGTGCCGTGCCGCCGCCGTTCGACAGCTGCTCGGCATGCATTTTCACGGGGAGTTTGTAACGTTCCGCCGCCTCGAAAACGCGCTCGCTTTGTTCCAGCGAAAAACCGATGCGCTCGCAGAACACGTCGACCGCGTCGACGAGACCTTCGTCGGCAAGCGCGGGCAGCATGGTGTTGCAGACTTCGTCGATATACGCGTCGGCGCGGCCGGCGAATTCAGGCGGCAACGCATGCGCGCCGAGAAACGTCGTGTAGACCGTTACCGGATAGCGCTCGCCCAATTGCCGCGCGACGCGCAGCATCTTGCGCTCACTGGCGAGATCGAGGCCATAACCGGACTTGATCTCGATCGTCGTCACGCCTTCGGCAAGCAAGGGTTCGAGCCGCGCGGCCGACTGACGCAGCAGCGAGGCTTCATCCGCGGCACGCGTGGCGCGCACCGTGGAGACAATGCCGCCGCCCTGGCGCGCGATTTCTTCGTAGCTGACGCCCGCGAGGCGCTGCGCGAATTCGTCCGCGCGCTGCCCGCCGTACACGAGGTGCGTGTGGCAATCGACGAGACCCGGCGTGACCCACGCGCCGTGCAGATCTTCGCGCGGCCATGCGGCGTATTCGGCGGGTAATTCGGGGGCCGCGCCGAGCCATACGATCGTGCCGTTCTCAACGGCGAGCGCGGCATCCGGCAGCGTGTGTTGGGGATCGCCCTGCGGGCAAAGTTTCAGGTGATGCCAGACGGTTTGCTTCATCGCGTGCTCTTTGCAGCTTGTTGCGTGTCTGTGGTGGTTCGCATGCGCGCGCCGTGACGGAACTGGGCGTGCATACGAATCGTCGTCAGCCTTGTGCGTAGCGGATACTGATGGCGAGCAAGGCGCCCTCGCCTTCTACCACGCATGACAGCGCGTTCGGTGTGTCGATACGCAGCGTGTCGCCCGCTTCGAGCGATAGCGGTTGCGCGGCGCCCGGCGCGACCCGCACGGCGCCTTGCGCGCAGTACAGCAGGACCACGTCGGCACAAAGCGTGCGCCGCGCTGCGCCGCGCCATACTTCCACCTCACCCTGCGCCGCATCGCGACGCACCATCAGGTTGAAGTCGCGCGTCGCGCCGTCGACAAGGCGCGCGTCGATGTGCGCCTCGCCGGCGAAGCGCGCCATGTCGAGCGCTTGCGTCAACGCGTGTGTCTTCTCGCCGCCGGCTTCGTCGAGCAGCATGCCCGCACCGGACAACAACACGAGCGTGCGATCGATACCGGCAAAGCGCGAGAACGGCCCGGCTTGCGCGACATCGGCAACGCTCACCCGCCACACGAACGCGTCGAGCCCCGCGCCTTCTGGAAAAGCCGCCACTTCGCGGGCGACGCCGCCGCCGTTCTTCCACGGCGCCGCCACGAGGTCGGCGCCGCGAATCAGCGTGAGGGTAGCCCCGCTGCCGATTGGCGTGCCATGAAGCGTGCCGTGAAGCGTCACGATCAGCGGCCCAGCATCGGCAGATTGAGACCGGCCTCGCGCGCCGTTTCCTGCGCGAGTTCATAGCCCGCATCCGCGTGACGCATCACGCCGGTTGCCGGATCGTTGAACAGCACGCGGCCGAGGCGCTCTTTCGCGGCATCCGTGCCGTCCGCGACGATCACGACGCCCGAATGCTGGCTAAAGCCCATGCCCACGCCGCCGCCGTGATGCAGCGACACCCACGAGGCGCCGCCTGCGGTGTTCAGCAGCGCGTTGAGCAGCGGCCAGTCGCTGACCGCGTCCGAACCGTCCTTCATCGATTCGGTTTCGCGATTCGGGCTTGCCACCGAACCGGTGTCGAGGTGATCACGGCCGATCACGATAGGCGCCTTCAGTTCGCCGTTCCTGACCATTTCGTTGAACGCCTGGCCCAGGCGATAGCGGTCCTTCACGCCAACCCAGCAGATTCGCGCCGGCAAGCCCTGGAACGCGATACGTTCACGCGCCATGTCGAGCCAGTTGTGCAGATGCGGATCGTCGGGAATCAATTCCTTGACCTTGGCATCGGTCTTGTAGATATCCTCGGGATCGCCCGACAGCGCGACCCAGCGGAACGGCCCCTTGCCTTCGCAGAACAGCGGCCGGATATACGCCGGCACGAAGCCCGGGAAATCGAAGGCGTTTTCCACACCCATTTCCAGCGCCATCTGACGGATGTTGTTGCCGTAGTCGAGCGTGGCGGCGCCGCGTTCCTGCAGCGTCAGCATGGCTTGCACCTGTTTGGCCATCGACTGCTTGGCCGGCAGGATGATGCTGTCCGGCGCGGTCTTCATCCGCTCACGCCAGTCTTCAACGCTCCAGCCTTGCGGCAGGTAGCCGTGAATCGGATCGTGCGCGCTAGTCTGGTCGGTCACGCAATCCGGCGTGATGCCGCGCGTCACGCACTCGGCGAAGACGTCGGCGGCATTGCCCAGCAGGCCGATCGACACCGGCTTGCCGGCCTGCTTCGCTTCGTCGAGCATGGCGAGCGCTTCGTCGAGCGTCTTCGCCTTTTTATCGACGTAGCGCGTCTTCAGACGGAAGTCGATGCGCGTCTCGTCGCATTCCACCGCGATCATCGAAAAACCGGCCATGGTGGCCGCGAGCGGCTGCGCGCCGCCCATGCCGCCCAGACCGCCGGTCAGAATCCAGCGGCCCTTCGGCTCGCCGTTGAAGTGCTGGTTCGCTACCGAGAAGAACGTCTCGTAGGTGCCCTGCACGATGCCCTGGCTGCCGATGTAAATCCAGCTGCCCGCCGTCATCTGGCCATACATCATCAGGCCCTTGCGATCGAGTTCGTGGAAGTGTTCCCACGTCGCCCAATGCGGCACCAGATTCGAATTCGCCAGCAGCACGCGCGGCGCGTCGGCATGCGTGCGGAACACGCCGACCGGCTTGCCCGATTGAATCAGCAGCGTTTCGTTTTCTTCCAGATCCTTCAGCGACTTGAGAATCTGATCGAAGCAATCCCAGTTGCGCGCGGCACGGCCGATCCCGCCGTACACGACGAGCGCATGCGGATGCTCGGCGACTTCCGGGTCCAGATTGTTCTGGATCATCCGGTACGCGGCTTCCGCGATCCAGGTCTTGCAGGTCTTTTCCGCGCCGCGCGGTGCGCGGATCGTGCGGGTGGGATCAAGACGCGGATCGATGTGTTTCGGGTTGTTCATGATGGCCCTCGGAATGCTTGTAGATAGTCGAAAAAGAATCGGATTCGGAAATGACAGCGTGTTAGAAGTGTCCGGTGAAGCGATAACGGCTGCCGGGATGCCAGAGATTGGCGATCGAAGCGACCTGGCTTTGCGACCATGTGCGCCGATGCAGCACGAGGCACGGTTCGAGTTCGTCCATGGTCAGCAACTCGCGCGTATCGCCGTCAGCGGCGAGCGCTTCGATGCGATACTCGACGCGCTGCAACGGCGCCACGCGCACGAGATATTGGTTCGGCGTGGTGTTCGTAAAGTCCTGCAACGCGTATTCGGGCGCAACCGCCGGATTGACCCAACGCTCTTCGAGCTGCACCGGCTCGTCGTTTTCAAAATGCAGCACGCGCGAATGAAACACCGGGCTGCCCGCGCTCACCTGCATTTCCTCGGCGAGCGCTTCGTCGGCGATACTCGCGCCGATGTGCAGCACGTTCGCCTGATAGCGATGACCGCGCGCGACGATTTCGTCGGAAATGCTGCGGATCGCCACCAGTGTCGATTCGTACTTGGGACGGGCCACGAAGGTGCCCGAACCTTGCACACGCGTGAGCACCTGCTCCGAAGTCAACTCGCGCAATGCGCGGTTGACCGTCATGCGCGCAACGTTGAATTCGCGCGCCAACTCGTTTTCGGAGGGCACCTGGTCGCCTTCGGCCCATTCGCCCGCATGGATGCGCGCGAGGATGAAGTCCTTGATGCCCTGATAGGCCGGTGCGTTCATTGGCTTGATATGCGTGCTTGAGACTTACTGTTCGGACACGAACGAGAACGGGCTCAGCTTCGCGATCGTGCCGTTCTGCACGAGACGCGTGACCGCCGCGATATCCGGTGCGAAGTAGTGGTCGAGCTCGTAATGCGCGACGTCCTTGCGCACTGCGTCCATCGCCTTCTGCAGGCTCGGGCTGGTCTTGTGCGGCGCGCGCAGATCGACACCTTGCGCGGCGGCGAGCAACTCGATCGACAGAATGTTCGCGGTGTTTTCAGCAATGTCGCCCAGCTTGCGCGCGGCGAACGTTGCCATCGACACGTGGTCTTCCTGATTCGCCGACGTGGGCAGCGAGTCGACCGATGCCGGATGCGCGAGCGTCTTGTTTTCCGAGGCGAGCGCGGCAGCCGTGACGTGAGCGATCATGAAGCCCGAATTCACGCCACCGTCGCGCACGAGGAACGGCGGCAGGCCCGACAGCGTCGCGTCGATCAGCAGCGCGATGCGGCGTTCGGCGAGTGCGCCGATTTCAGCGGCGGCGAGCGCGAGGTTGTCGGCCGCGAAGGCAACCGGCTCCGCGTGGAAGTTACCGCCCGACAGCACTTCGCCGGTGTCGGGGAAAATCAGCGGATTGTCGGAGACGGCGTTCGCTTCGAGCAGCAGCACGTTGGCGGCGTGGCGCATCTGATCCAGACACGCGCCCATGACTTGCGGCTGGCAGCGCAGGCTGTACGGGTCCTGCACCTTGTCGCAATCGGCGTGCGAGACGTTGATGCCCGAGCCTTGCAACAGCGAGCGGTATGCCTCGGCCGCGTCGATCTGGCCTTGATGGCCGCGCAGTTCGTGAATGCGCGCGTCGAACGGCTTGACCGAACCCATGGCCGCATCCACCGACAACGCGCCCGACACCAGCGCGGTGCGGTACAGGTCTTCAATGGCGAACATGTTATAGAGCGCGAGCGCGGTCGAAGCCTGCGTGCCGTTCAGCAGCGCCAGACCTTCCTTGGCTTGCAGCGTGAGCGGCTTGAGGCCGACGAGCGCGAGACCTTCGGTGGCCGCCATGCGCTCGCCCTTCGCGAACACTTCGCCGACGCCGAGCAGCACCGCCGACATATGCGCGAGCGGCGCGAGGTCGCCCGATGCGCCGACCGAACCCTTGACCGGAATCACCGGCAGCACGTCGGCGTTGTACAGCGTGATCAGCGCTTCCATCACTTCACGGCGAATGCCCGAATGGCCGCGGCCGAGGCTCGAGAGCTTCAGCGCGATCAGCAGACGCACGACCGGACGCCACATCGGCTCACCCACGCCAACCGCGTGCGAGAGCACCAGATTGCGCTGCAGCAGTTCGAGCTGGTCGTGCGGAATATGCGTGCTGGCGAGGCGCCCAAAACCCGTGTTGATGCCGTAGGCCGGCTCGCCCTTCGCGGCGATGTCGGCAACGGCTTGCGCGCAGGCGTCGATCGCGGCATGGCTGGCGGGATCGAGTTGCAGCGCGACGTGTTCGCGTGCGATCTGGCGCAGTTGCGGGAGGGTCAGGTGGCCGGGCTTCAGATTCATCATGGTTGTCGTCCTGTCTATACAATTTGAAAGAAGTCTAGCGGCGTCGGCTTGTATATACAACTTGTTTTTGGAGGTTTCGGCCCAGGGGTTTCCATTAGGGCGAGATGCAGGCTTGGCTTGGATCTTGCCTTTACGATGTCTTCAATTGACCACCCGATGTGTAGCGCCTCTCCGCTTCCAAGATCTCAACTTGTATATACACGTTCAAAAAGCGAGGCGCGAGGCGGACAAAAAGATTCCGGCCTCGACCGGCGACGACTCCGCGGCCATAAGAGCGTTATAGGCGAGGCGGCTCGCGGCGTAAAAAAGCCCGCGGACTCTGGCAAGCCGCGGGCTTCGTATCAGGCGGATGAAGGGAATAACGCGGCTAAAGCTTCACGCGCGCCGCGATAAAGTCCAGAAAGCACTGCACGCGCCCCGCCAGCGACGCGCTCTGGTAATACACCGCACTCACCCGCTGCCGCTCGTCGGCGAGCACGTTGCCGAGAATCGGTACGAGACGCTTCTCGCGCACGTCGGCGGCACTCATGAAGTCGGCCAGACAGGCGATGCCCCATCCCGTCAGCGCCAGTTGCCGCAGTGTCTCGCCACTCGACGCGGTGATCGCCGGTTCGATCTTCAGCGTTTCGGAGCCGCCCTTGCGCCCTTCCCGCAACGGCCAGCGATTCAGATGCTCCGGTGCCGTGAAGCCGATCAGCCGATGTTCCCGCAAGGCTTCCACCGATCTGGGTTCGCCATATTCGGCCAGATACGCCGGGCTCGCGAGCACCCGCAGCTTGCTGGTCCCCAACGCACGCGCATGCAAGGTCGAATCCTGCAACTCGCCGATGCGGATCGCGATATCCACCTTCTGCTCCAGCAGATCCACGATCCGTTCGTTGCTGGTCAATTCCAGCCTGATTTCCGGATACAGGGCCGAAAACGCCGTCATATGCGGCGCCACGCAATGCAGCATGAAGGGCGACGCCGCATCGACACGCAAACGCCCCGAGGGCCGCTCGCGGCCTCGCGTGACGGACTCCTCGGCCTCTTCCATCGCGTGCAGGATGGCCCGGGCGCGCTGCAGGAAAGCTTCGCCCTCTTCGGTGAGCTGCAAACGGCGCGTGGTGCGCCGCACCAGCGCCGTATCGAGCTTCTTCTCCAGGCGCGTGAGCGCGCGGCTCACGCCCGAGACCGTCTGCCCCAGTTTTTCCGCTGCCGCGGTGATCGAGCCGCTGTCGATCACCGTGACGAACACCAGCAACTCGTCGGTCGAAGTTTTCATTGTTGATTTCAAATCAAGTTTGATTTGAGACTAACACGCTTTTTGCGAGAATCAAGTCGGTGGATACTGCCTGCATGTCATCGTGTTTCTCAACAAGGAGAACGACTTGAAGATTTTCATCACTGGTGCAAGCGGTTTTATCGGCGGGTCCATTGCAGCGCATCTTGCGCGCGCCGGCCACTCCGTCCGCGGTCTGATCCGCAACCCCGAACAGCGCGCCGAGCTGCAACGTCTGGGTATCAAACCCGTCATCGGTACGCTCGACGACAGCGCGTTGCTGATCGCCGAAGCAAAAGCCGCCGACGCCGTCATCAATGCCGCGAGCAGCGACCATGAAGGCGCCGTGAAAGCGCTGATCGAAGGACTCGCCGGGTCCGGCAAAACGTTCCTGCACACGAGCGGTTCGAGCATTGTCGGCGATGCGTCCGGCGGCGAAGCGGGTCAGGCGCGCATCTATCACGAAGACGCGCTGCCCACGCCGACCGCCGACAAGGCCGCGCGCGTGGCCATCGATCAACTCGTGCTCGACGCCGCGCAGCAGAACATCCGTTCGGCCGTGCTGTGCAACACGCTGATCTACGGCCACGGTGCGGTGTCCGGCAGCGCGAGCGTGCAATTGCCGCGCCTCGTACGTCAAACGCTGAAGAGCGGCGTGGTGCGCCACGTGGGCAGCGGCGGCAATATCTGGTCGAACGTGCATATCGACGACGTCGCCGAACTGTATCGGCTCGCTCTCGAGAAAACGCCCGCGGGCACGTTCTACTTTGTCGAAAGCGGCGAGGCATCGTTCCGCGACATGAGCGCCGCGATTGCGCGCACGATGGAGCTCGGCGAACCGCAAGACTGGCCGCTCGAAGAAGCGCAAAAGGAATGGGGCTACGAAATGGCCTCGTATGGCCTCGGCTCGAACAGCCGCGTGCGCGGTGAGCGCGCCCGCAAGCTGCTTGGCTGGCAACCGAAGAGAGCTTCCGTGATCGACTGGATCGAGCACGACATGATGTCCGCGAAGAAGGCTTCTACCGCGGCGTAATCCATGTAAGCGCCGCCGTTGCGAATCCGTAAGCTCAACTCGATAGAATCGCGCTCACCTGATCGCGCGGCTCGACAAACCGAGTCGCGCATGAGCCCGGATTTGATCGATGACTATGGCGCTGAATTTCGATTGGCTGACCAATCTGCTGGCGATTCTTTTCGTCGTGGCGTGTCTCTACGATGCACGCTACGACGAATACGGCACGTTGACGCTGTCGGCGGCCGCGATGGGGCTCGTCGTGATGGCGATCGAAGTTTTCCTCAAGCCCGCTTTCGACATGTCGCTTTGAAGCGACAGCGCTTCGCATGCGAGCCCGCGCATCGCGACGTCACACCTGTCGCGGTTGCGCGCACAACGAGCGCGCAACCGTTTCATCACACCGCGACTTCCGGCGGCGCCTGGCGAAAGCAGCGCGTAATCCAGCCGAGATAGCACAAGCCCAACACGAACCACACCGCGCCTAGCACCAGCGCCGTCTTCTCGAGACTCACCAGCAGCCACACGTCGGCGAGCGCGCCGGCCAACGGCAACAGCAGCCCGCCGATCACGCCTATCGCGTTCGCACTGCCCCGCGCGTTGAAGAACTGACGGATCACGCACAGATTGACGGCCGTGAACGCAAGGAACGCACCGAAATTGATGAACGAAGTCGAAGTCGCCACATCGAGCTTCAAGGCGACGAGACCGACAGCGCCCGCAATCGCAATGTTCAGCGCCGGCGTCTTGAACTTCGGATGCACGAAACCGAAGATGCGTTTGGGCAGCACTTCGTCACGGCCCATTGCATACAACAGACGTCCCACGCTCGCCTGCGCCGAGATGCCCGAGGCAAACTGCGCGAGAATCAGGCCCGCCAGAAACACCGTGACGAATATATCGCCACCCACTTTGCGCGCGACTTCGAAAGCCGCCGAATCCGGATCCTTGAACACCGCGCCCGGATGCGCGAGCTGCACGGTATAGGCCGCGATCACGAAGATCGCGCCGCCGATCAGCGCAATCAGCACGATGGCGCGCGGCATGGTCTTTTCGGGGGCGATGGTTTCTTCAGTCAGCGTCGAGACCGCGTCGAAGCCGAGATACGAATACGCGGCGATCGCCGCGCCCGCCATCGTCGCCGAGAACGGCACGTGTGGTTTGAAGAACGGCTCGGCCGACACGAGACCGCCGGGTCCGGCGGCCGCCATCACATAGTGGCAGCACAGCACGACGAACAACGCGACGATCGCCAGTTGCACCACCATCAGCACGATGTTGAAACGGTTCGCGAGTTCGATGCCGAGAATGTTCAACGCACTGGTCAGCACGATAAACGCGACGATCCAGATCCACGCCGGCACGTGCGGGAACGCGGCGCTCAGATACGCTGCGCCGATCAGCCAGATCACCATCGGCAGGAAGAAATAATCGAGCAAGGTGGCCCAGCCGATCATGAAGCCGAGATGCGGGTTGAAGGTCTTGCGCGTGTACGTGTAGGCCGAACCGGCCACCGGAAAGAGCCGCGCCAGTTTGCCGTAACTGAGCGCGGTGAACACGATCGCGATCAGCGCGATCAGATAGGCGAGCGCCGCGGTATCGTGGCTCGCGCTCGCCAGCACGCCATAGGTGCCGTAGACGATCAGCGGCGCCATGTAAGCCAGACCGAATAGCAGGACCGACGGCAGGCCGAGTGTGCGCTTCAGGTGCGCGCTGCGTGGGGCCGCGGGTTCGGCGGCGGATGATGAAGTCATACGGTGTCTCCTCTTGCGAATGGGCGAGCATCGTCCCGGGCGCGGCATGGCACGCGCCCCGGTCGAGCCGGGTCGATCGGACTTGCTGGCGGCGCGCGATTCACGCCGATGGTCTTTGCCTGATGCGCCGGGCAGGTCCGCACCGCCGTTCAGGCGGCATGCCGGCCCGGTCGCGTGTCGGCCTGAACGTTCGCTTCAGCGCGCGCGAATCACGCGCGCACGTTGGCCGTGCGCGCCGTCTTCGGTAGCGAGATCGAGCGCAATACGCGCGTCGTGCAGGTAACGATAATGTTCGCGAGCGCCTTCGAGGCGCTCGCGCTCGAGCGTTGCGCGCAGCACGGTTTCCTGCTGGCCCGCGTCGCACACCACGTCGCCGAATGGATCGATCAATGCTGACTCGCCGGGAAACGTGAGGTTGTCGTCGCCGGAACCGATGCGATTGACTAGCGCGGCGAACATCTGGTTTTCCATGGCGCGCGCCACGATCGCCCGGCGGTGCACCGGCCCGAACGGGTCCATGTTGCCGTTGGTCACGACCAGCAGATCGGCGCCCAGCGACGCAACCGCGCGTGCCGTTTCGGGAAATTCAATGTCGTAGCAGATCAGCAGACCGACCGTCATGCCTTTGAAGCTGCACACTTCGAAACGGTCGCCCGGTTCGAACACGCCGACGTCCGACGCCCAAAGGTGGGTCTTGCGATAACGCAGCGCGATCTCGCCGCGTTCGTCGATCAACACGGTGGTGTTGAAAAAGCGGCTGCCGTCGCGCTCGGCGAGGCCCACCGCAACCGCCACGCGCGCTTCGCGCGCCGCGTCGCGCACGGCGCTCAACGAGGGGCCGTCGATCGGTTCTGCCACTTCGGCAACGTTATGCCGCGTCGGAAAGCCCGACAGCGTGGTTTCGGGAAACACGATCAGATCGGTTTCGGCCGAACGTTGGCCGATGATTTGCAGCACGCGTTGTACATTCGCGCCGCCGACACCTACCGCGCCATCCACGACGGGAATTTGCGCCAGTTCGAGTTGAAGCATTCTGTCTCCTGTCGACCAGAGTTAGCGCTTTAGCGCTTACTCTGGTCCCATGCACAGCGGTCGACCAGAGTTAGTGCTTTAGCTGTCGACCAGAGTTGGCGCTTTAGCGCTTACTCTGGTCCCATGCACAGCTCTTACTCTGGTCCCATGCAATATTGCTATCCATCCCGATTACCTTCGCGTTGAATGACAGCCGTTCTCGACCACCCCGCGATCAGGTTGGGCCTATTATTACCAGACATATTTTTGTCCGTAATTACCCTGCTGGGTTACCCTCATCGGAGCACGCATGGAACTCGAATGGCGCGATCTGGCCTTTCATCGCGAGATCGGCGCGGTTATCGAAGCCCTCGATAGCACGCAATTCTGGACTCGCCTCACGCGCGCGCTCGAACGTTATGTCGCCTTCGACAATTGGGTCGCATTGCGCTTCACAGCGGGCGAGGCGCCGCTCGTGTGCGCCGAATCGCCGATGCCGGACGGCACCGTCGACACGATGTTCCAGGACTATCTGGCCGCGCTCTATCAACTCGATCCGTTTTATATCGCCGCCACCGAGAAACCCGCATCGGGCTTCGTCACGCTGGCCGATGTCGCACCGGACAACTTCTCGATGACCGATTACTACCAGCGGTACTTCAGAAAGAATATCGTCGGCGACGAGGTGCACTTCAACTACATGATCGACGCGCAACACACCCTAGCCTTTTCGCTCGGCGCGACGCATCGTTATGCCGAGCGCGATCTGGCCGTGCTCGCGCTGTGCGCGCCGTGGGTGATCGCGCTGCTGCGGCAACGCTTGCCCTACGAGGCATTCGACGCTGCGCAGCCAGCCTCCAACGAAGCAGTCGCCGAGACGTTCACGGAATCGCTCGCCGCCACCGACGCCCCCGCCTACGCGGCGCGCTTCGAGCAGGTCGCGTCGGCGGGCGGTCGCGCCTCACTCACCGCGCGCGAAGTAGAAGTGGCGATGCTGACCTTGAGCGGATTTTCGACGCGCGCCATCGCGGAGAAACTGGCGATCTCGTTCGAGACCGTGCGCGCGCACAAGAAACACATCTATACGAAACTGAACGTCAATTCACAGTCGGAACTGTTCGCGCTGTTCTATGAAGCGGGGCGCCAGGGCGTATAACGCCCCGCTCCTTTCTCGCAAGGTTGCGCTAGCGCTGCATTCTCCGCGCTCTATCAGGAACCGCACGCAGCGCAGCCGCCTTGCGCCTTTTCTTCATAGCGGTCGTGATGCCTGACCCAGTCGGTCAGATTGCTGTCTTCATTGCGACCCTTCGGCGTGACGTCGAGATGCGCATAGGTATTGATGAAGCGTTCGTCACCGCGCCCATAGCAGGAATACGTGTGATACACGTCGCCGTTCTCGTCCTTGTAGAAGACACTGTGGCCGTGTTGTTCGTCGATGCCGACATCGTCCTCGGTGAAGTTGTAGAACGCTTTCTTGCTCGCCAACTCTTCCGGCGTGAACGACACGTGATAATCGAAATTGAAATCACTGCCGTTCGAGGACACCCAGGCGAAGGTCCAGCCCATGCGTTTCCTGAAGCTCTCGATCTTCGCGAGCGGCGCACGCGACACCGTCACGTAAGACACATCGTGATGTTCGAGATGCGTGACGATCCCTGTCATGTGATCCGACAGGAACGAGCAGCCGACGCAGCCCTCCTCCCAATCCGGGCCCAGCATGAAGTGATAGACGATCAACTGGCTGCGCCCGTCGAACAGATCGGTCAGCGTCTTGCGGCCTTGCGGCGTATCGAAGGTGTAGGTCTTGTCGATCCTGACCCACGGCAGCGCGCGGCGTTTGCGAGCGAGTTCGTCGCCGGCGCGCATGTGCGCTTTTTCTTCGGCCAGCAATGCCCGGCTGGCAGCCAGCCATTCCTCCTTCGAGCCAATACGGTGTTGCGGTTCCATCTGCGTCTCCTTTGCCTGCATCGTGCAGGTCAAACAGCACACCCCGAAGGAATTCCCCGTGGGGACTTTGGGGACATGCAAACCACTCAGGCCACGTAGCGTTCGAGGGAATCGATCCCGTCTGTCCAGCCGCGACGATGATCTTCGCGCTGAGCTTCGTCGGCAAGACGTTCATGTGTGAGCGTGAGCCACGTGCCGTCACCGTCCGGTTCCAGCAGCAACGTGACCTGCGATTCATGCTCCGGGCTATAGCGCCATACCCACGAGAAAACCAGCTTGCGGTCGGGCACCACCTCGAGATACTGACCGTTGACCTCGACTTCGTTGCCGTCCGGCTTGCGATACACGATCGCGTAACGCCCGTCGACGCGCACATCCAGTTCCGCGCGCACGACGTCCGCGCCGCCCGGATGCATCCACGTCATGAATTGCGCCGGTTCCGTCCACGCGCGGAAGACTTTGGCGGGCGCGGCGTTGAGACGCCGCTGGAGGGTGAGGCTGGGCTGGGCGGACATGGGCTTTGCTCCTCTTCGACGAAAGCGGCCAGACGATCGAGTGATTCGGACCAGAAGCGCTGATAGCGGCCAAGCCACTCCATGGCTTCCTCCATCGGCCCGGCGCACAGGCGGCACGCGACAGTGCGGCCGGTTTTGCTGCGCGTGATGAGACCCGCCTCGGACAGCACGTCGAGGTGTTTCATCACCGCGGGCAAGGAGATCGCAAACGGCTCGGCGAGTTCGCTGACCGACAGATCTTTCGACGACAGACGCGCGAGCAGCGCCCGCCGAGTCGGATCGGACAGCGCGGCAAAGGTGCGATTCAATAACGCTTCATCAAACTTAACCATGAGGTTAACTATAGAAACGAAGCGACGAATGTCAAGGACAGGTACGCGTTTTCGCAAAAGCGCACCGCAAGCGGCGTGGGGAGTACGATAAAAAAGATACGCGGCGCACCGCAGATGAAGCCTGTCGCACGCCGCGTCAAGGTGGAGAACAACCGACTACAGGCTCGAGCAATGCGGCCGGTATCGGGCCACGTTGCTCTCGCTTTCCAGCACAAATTCAATCGCTTGAAGCGCGGCGTCAAGCAACGCCCCGCTCACTGCCTGCCACGGTCAGATCGCCCAGCCGCCGAGATAGAAGCCGACCAGCACGATAGCGATGGCAACCGTGCCCACGTTCAGCTTGCGATACTCGCCGCTGACCACACGGCCGATCACGAGCGTCGCGAAGCCGAGCATGATGCCTGTCACGATGTTGGCGGTCAGCACGATGAACACCGCGCACATCAGGCCCGACATGGAGTCGACCATGTCGTCCATATGCAGCTTGCTGACGTTCGAGAGCATCAGCAGGCCGACGTACATCAGCGCGGGGGCCGTCGCATACGAAGGCACGAGGCCGGCGAGCGGCGAGAAGAACATCACCACGAGGAACAGCAGGCCGACCACCGCGGCCGCCATGCCGGTCTTCGCGCCGGCGGCCACGCCCACCGTCGATTCGATATACGCCGCCGCCGGCGCGCCGCCGAGCAGGCCCGAGAAAATCGAGCTCAGCGAATCGGCCGTCAGCGCGCGGCCACCGTTGATGATGCGGCCGTTTTCATCGAGTTGCCCGGCTTGCCCCGCGACGGCGCGGATCGTGCCCGTCGCGTCGAACACCGCGGTCATCACGAGAGCCAGCACGCTCGGCAGCACTGCCATCGACAACGCGCCCTTGATGTCCATCGCGCCGATCAGCGAGGCGTGACCCGGTGCGCTCAGCGACGGCACGGCGAACACGCCGTGGAACGACACGGCCGGATCGATGGCGAGCGCGATCGCCGAAATCGCCACGATCACGATCAGGATCGAGCCCGGTACGCGGCGGCGCACCAGACCGAAGATGGCCGCAAGTCCCGCCACCGACATGAGCGCCGGCAGCGCCGTGATATTGCCGAGCGACACCGGCAGACCCGCGCCGGGATTCTTCACGACGAGACCCACGTCGTTGGCGGCGATCAGAAGCAGGAACAGGCCGATGCCGATCCCCGTGCCGTGCGCGATGCCTGTGGGCAGATTGCGCAGAATCCATGAACGCACGCCCGTCACCGAGATCGCGGTGAATACGACGCCCATCAGGAAAACCGCGCCGAGCGCGACGTTCGGCTGCAGCCCTTTGCCGAGCACGAGGCCGAACGCGGTGAAGGCCGTCAGCGAAATCGCGCAGCCGATCGCGATCGGCAGACGCGCCCACACGCCCATCAGCAGCGAGCCGAAGGCCGTGGTCAGACACACGGCGACGAACACCGCACTCGTGTCGAAGCCCGCTTTGCCGAACATGCCCGGCACGACGAACACGGAATAGACCATCGCAAGGAAGGTCGTGATACCCGCGACGATTTCCTGACGCTGCGAACTGCCGCGTGAAGAGATTTCGAAATAGCGGTCGAGAAAGCCCTTTCCGTCGAATGATTCGGCGCCGACTTCAGAAATCGGTTGGGCGTGGGGTTCCATCATGATGAGTGCCTCCTTTATCAGCGTGCTGAAACGGCCGTCGATACGGCCGCCATCAGGTTCGTCTCGTTGCGTTGATTTAATGTGGGATGTGATCTTTTTTTGCTGTCTCGAAATGTAGGGCAACACAAATATGTCTCCCATCGCATGATTGGCATGCCCGACATGTCGCGACGCTTATATCGTTCAGGGGACGGCAAACCCGCTTCATAGCCCGCGCGTTTACACCTACGGTCTGTCACAAAGATATGAAAGGGTTTTGAGAGGTTCGACGCGTGTCAATGGACCGCGACCATGCGACCGTGCGAACAATCGGCCCGGTGCGGCATGAACCATGCTTGGGGCAACCTGTCAGACTGCCTGCAAAACCGGAGCCGCCCAACGTCGCGGGTTACACTCTGGCCCGTACCTGTCTTAACTGCGGCGGCCCACGGGCCGTTCGCACCGGCCCATGGAGTCCTTCTTGATGAGCGGCGGTTTTTCGCGTCCTGCCTGGCGTCTCTTGCTTCTTGCTGTGTTCGCGCTATTCGCGCTGTCCGGTTGCAGCAGCTTGCTGTGGGGTCCGCAGCAGGCGCCGATCGTGGACGCCACGGTGATGCCGGTCGAACCCGCGAGCGCGCCGGTGGCCGCCTCCGCGCCCGAACCGGTCGAGACCGAAGCGGCCGAGCCCGAGCAGCCGAGAAAGCCGAAGAAACCGGTCGTCAAGCCGCACAAGGTGGAGCCTCCGCCGCCGGTTGTCACGCCCGCGCCACCGCCCCCCCCGCCCGCGCCGCTGATCGTGCTGCGCACCATCGAGCGCAACGAGGCGCGCGCGCTGCTCGACAGCGAAGTGCAGAAGCCCGACGGCAAAGTGGTCGGCCGCGCGGTCGATCTGATCGCGGACGCCGGCGGCAAGCCGCGCGAAATGGTCGTGAATCTGCAGGGTTTCCTGGGGGTCGGCGACCGCAAGGTGAACTTCCCGTGGGGCGCGTTCCGCTTCACGCCGACTGCGAAAACCGCACCCATCACGCTCAACGCCGCCGCGATTCCGGCGAATGCGGCCAAAGCCGCTGCCGTTTTGCAATTGCCGCTGATCGACGCCACCGTCGAGCGCTCGAACGGCGCCAAGGTCGGCCGCGTGATCGACGTGCTGATCGACGCCAACGCACAGCCGCAGGCGGTCGTGCTCGACGTCAACGGCATGGTCAGCACCGAACGGCGCACGATTGCCGCCAGTTGGTCGGCGCTGCGCTTCGTCACCAAAGACAAGGAACTGCATCCGCTACTCGAGTTGAGCGATGCGCAGATCAACGCGACGCCGCCTTATGCGAGCGACAAACCGATCCGCGCGGTGTCGCCGGCGCCGCCTCCCGCGCCGGCGCCTGCCCCTGCTCCGGCTTCCGCGCCCGCCGCCGTTGCGGCGCCTGCGGCCGCGGCCACGACCACGGCGGTTTCCAACGCACGGGCGGCCCGATGACAGGCCGCACACTGGTAACAGCGCGCAGCTTGCGCGCGCTCGATTGGCTGAATTTTTTCGTCGCCAACGTGCAAACAGGGTTTGGACCGTTCATCGCGTCCTACCTCGCCTCGCATAAGTGGACGCAGGGCGAGATCGGCATGGCGCTTTCGGTGGGCACGATCAGCGCGATGGTGAGCCAGGTGCCTGGCGGCGCCGCCGTCGATGCGTTGCGCAACAAGAAAGGCGCGGCCGCCTGGGCGATTTTCGCGATCATCCTGAGCGCGGTGCTGCTGGCTGTCAGTCCGACGGTGCTGCCGGTGATCGCCGCCGAGGTGTTTCACGGCTTCGCGAGTTGCATGCTGACGCCGGCGCTCGCCGCGATTTCGTTCGCGCTGGTGGGACGGGCGAATCTCGGCGACCGGCTGGGGCGCAATGCGCGCTGGGCGTCGATCGGCAGCGCGGTCGCGGCCGGTCTGATGGGCCTGTTCGGCGAGTACTACTCGCCGCGCGCGGTGTTCTGGCTGACCGCCGCGCTCGCCGTGCCCGCCCTCTTCGCGCTGACGATGATCCAGCGCACCGACACCGTCGAATTACCGAAGGCCGCGCCGACGCCGCAGCAGATCGAACGGCGCGAGAGTCTGCGCGAGTTGCTGCGCGACAAGCGGATGCTGCTGTTCGCGGCGTGCATCGTGCTGTTCCATTTGTCGAATGCGGCGATGCTCAATCTTGCCGCCGGCGAAGTGACGGCCGGCATGGGCGACAACGTGCAACTCGTGATTGCGGCGTGCATCATCGTGCCGCAGGCGATCGTGGCGATCATGTCGCCGTGGGTCGGGCGCTCGGCCGAACGTTGGGGACGTCGGCCGATTCTGCTGCTCGGGTTTTCAGCGCTGCCGATACGGGCGTTGCTGTTTGCCGGAATCAGCAGCCCTTATTTGCTCGTGCCGGTGCAGATGCTCGACGGTTTGAGCGCCGCCGTGTTTGGGGTGATGTTGCCGCTGATTGCCGCCGATGTGGCCGGCGATAAGGGACGCTATAACCTGTGTATCGGATTGTTCGGGTTGGCGGCCGGGATTGGGGCTACGTTGAGTACTACGGCGGCTGGGTTCGTGGCCGATCATTTTGGGAATGCCGTGAGCTTTTTTGGTCTCGCCGCGGCTGGGGCGTTGGCTGTTTTGCTCGTATGGGCGGCCATGCCGGAGACTCGCGAGGCGGCTGCTGATGGGGAGGCGCCGGTGGCGGATGGGGAGAAGTCGGCAGCTCGGTGATGGTGGTGCTTTTTTGCCTGGCGGCGGTTTGTTTTTTTGTTGTGGTTTTTTGGGGTGTTGGCCTTTCCTTGCTTTGTTAGTGGTCTATTGGCGTTGCCC